>CAZDFI010000045.1:4486-9957 GCA_964504725.1 uncultured Enterobacteriaceae bacterium | reverse complement strand
GGTGCGACCCTTATTCGGATAGTGATTTTCTGTTTGTAAATACCTACCCATACTATGTTGTTCCAACGTATGAATGAATAAAAGATTTGACGGTACTGCCCGGATTTGAAAGTCTTAATAAATTTCTTGTGAGTTAATCAAATAGTATTTTGACTCTTGCGCCACTACAGTGACTTGGTACTGCTCGTGCGAAAAACGGCAATAACAGTATGGATAAAATTAATGTCCTTTTTCTTTAACACATGGCGATGATCCGCATTAGCGAGGTCGTTTACTGTCAATTGTTTCTCGGTTTGTTTTATCAGGTTGCAAAATCTTAATTTACCCAAATGCTTTATCAGAATTTCATCACCGGGTTCCGGATTTTGTTCGGGGGCAAGGAAAATGGCTTCTCCTTCGTGGATTCTGGGGGCCCAATTAGCGCTTGTAGTTATCAGGGCGTAGCTGTCAGGAGTCGCTTTGGGAATGTTAAGATGTCCCAGTATTTTTTTACCGCCGCCAGTTTCTGTTGTTCCCGTGATAGGCACAAGATTTACCGATGTGTATCTGGCATGCTCTTCCTGGATCCCTTCTTCAGACAGACCATAAAGCAGCCATGCTGGCTTGACCTTGAGTAGCTGTGCAATTTTATTGAGTTGTTCGAGTGTTGGATTTCGACGGCCGGACAGGTAATGTCCCACTGCACCGCGAGTACAACCGAGATCCATCGCTAATTTTTCCTGGGCGATACTCAGGTGTTGCATCTGGCTTCTTGCTCTGTCCATCCATGATTCTGTCATGTGTAAAATGATACGCGTTGTATCATTTCAATCAACGATACAATACGTATCCAATGTTGACAGAATAGATACATATTGTATCCTTGGTCATAAGGATACTTTATGCAGGGATGTCATATGGATTTACAGGAATATCTCAATTTGTTTCCGCGCAGTCAGCGCGTCGCTGTCCGAACAGAAATTGCCAGGTCTCATGGGGTGACTGAGGTTACTGTACGATCCTGGGCGAATGGTAGTCGGCGTCATCCATTTATCAAAGAGGCCATTGAAATAACTGAAAGATTGACCTGCGGCAAAGTATCTCGTTACGATTTAAGACCTGACATATTCGGGCAGTGTCCAGATAGTTAACGAGTGAGGGTGGATGGTGCAATAACAGGGAGTTAGTTAAAAGACTAGCTAAGGGACACACTAAGAGAATCAATACAGGGAGTCTATGCACATGGAATGTCCAGGTGAAAATTCTGATGAGTCATCAGGCAGTTTCCAATTGAGCGAAAATGCATTATTGGAGAAAGAATTTCAATTTAAGTATTTGAGTGACTCCATTGAATCAATTCGTGTGGGTCTGGTTCTATTGCTGGTGTTGTATTTATTGGCTGGGTTGAAAGATGCTACTGGGACTTCAGGGATATCAGAATATATTCCGTTATTAGGGATAACGTTGCCAATAGTACTGATTATATTGCTTTCCATAGGTTTCACCGAAGTTTTTATTCGGTATTATTTTTTTATTATCAGTTTCGTTCTTATACTGGAATGCATGGGAATACCGCACTTTTTCTTTAAACGCTATAAACAATTTAGCGGTGATGAAAGTTTTCCGATGGTTGCGATAATGATATTGGTGTTCTGGGTTTATGGATTTTCCAGGCTAGGTCTCATGCGCTCATCTCAATGGGCTTGCCTGATTACAACGATATATATCGCCTCCATGATGTCTATTAATCAGGCTGATCAGGCGAATATATTGATTGATATAATCATACTAATCATAGTTAATATTACCGGCATGACTTATTGCTATGAAAACGAGAGATATGCCCGATTATTGTTTTATGAAAAACTGAGTATTAACAAGTTATTTTAGTTTACTTGAACATAGAGTCTAAAATTTGGGTATGAAAAGTTTCAGTATTGTGCCCTTACTTTCTCAAGACCTTCTTTAGCATCATTTCGTCGCCCCTCGTCAGCAAGATCGCGGCCGGGACGAGAGGGGGCCAGGATCGCTTTATTGAAGGCAGCTTCTGCCTGTCCATATTTTTTTTGTTTTCTAAGAAAGTCAGCGTAGAAATAGTTGGCGTCTATATCGTCAGGGTTTAACTCAATTGCCTTGTCCAGATATTCCCTGGCTATAGCAAAATCACCAAAAGCAATGGGCCATTCCGGGACGAGATAGTATAAAGTACCAAGATAGGTGTGGGCGGCCCCGTTTGATGCCCTGGAATCAATTTCTATCGATAGTTCCAATGCGCTACGAGATTGTTCGACAGCACTTAGCGCCCTTAAACTACCAATAGCACCTGCATAGGTTGACAGAATAATCCCTTCCCACAGATGGGCATCCGCATTTGCCGGCTGTGTCTCACGTATGGCAGCAGCTTTTGTAGCTAATTGCTCCAGTGCAGCTTCATGTTCTTTCTTGTCGAGCGTATATTTTATCTGTGCCCACTGTCGTTGTAGTTGTGTTATCTCATCATTGATTTCCGCTTGAGCAGGGAAACATAAAAACATTAATCCTGATAATGTCAAAATGTAATGCTGCAAAAAAGATTTCATAATTTATTCCTGTTAGATTTTTTACCGCTCGTTAGCGAACGTTCGCGTAAAATGATTTGCTTATGTGTATGTCGCTTTTTCAGTTGTAGCATTTTAGTTCTTAAAGGTGTACCGAATCAAAAGGTCCTGGCTGATGTCGTTATTGAATAGATTCCCAAACAAGGAATAAATTACATATTTCCTGTAAAGTACTTGAGTACTCAGGAAAAGATCATGTCCGCGACCACTCAATATCAAGCTGTCACCTCACTCTATAATTACCCAAAGTTCTGGGCAGAGTGCTACGATCCTGCGCCATTTTTACCGATGTCGCGGGCAGAAATGGACACACTTGGCTGGGATGCCTGCGATATTATTTTGATAACAGGTGATGCTTATGTCGATCATCCGTCTTTCGGTATGGCTATCATTGGTCGACTTCTAGAAGAGCAGGGCTTTCGGGTCGGTATCATTGCGCAACCAGACTGGCATTCAAAAAATGCTATCGAAGTGCTTGGTAAACCAACGCTGTTTTTCGGCATTACTGCCGGCAACATGGATTCAATGATCAATCGCTACACCGCAGATCGAAAACCGCGTTCTGACGATGCTTATACGCCGGGCGGGCAGGGTGGATCACGTCCCGATCGCTGTACGCTTGCTTACTCACAACGTGTGCGTGAGGCTTATGCTGATGTGCCCATCGTGATTGGTGGTATCGAAGCCTCATTGCGTCGAATTGCACATTATGATTATTGGCAAGACAGCGTGCGTCGTTCAATCCTGATTGATGCTCAAGCTGATATCCTGCTTTATGGTAATGTTGAACGTGCCATTGTCGAGCTGGCACACCGGCTTGCAGACGGAAAATCCATTAAAGACATCACAGACATTCGCGGCACTGCCTTTCTGCGTGAGGATACGCCCGAAGGCTACATAGAGATCGATTCTAGTCGTATTGACCGACCAGGCCGTGTTGAATCGCGTGTCAATCCTTACATTAATACACAGGATCTCACAGACTGTGAAAAAGAACACCGCAATAATGCATGGCTAGGTGTCGATGAAAATGGTAATCCACAGGATGAAAAACACGCGAAACTTGATCGCTCAAAGACGGTTATCCGGCTGCCATCATTTGAGAAAGTGCGTAACGACGCGATACTGGATGCACACGCAAGTCGCGTGCTGCATCTCGAAACAAATCCTGGTAATGCACGCGCATTGGTACAAAGTCATGGGGAAAAGGATCTGTGGCTGAATCCACCACCAATTCCTCTGACAACGGAAGAGATGGACTATATTTTTGACCGACCATTTGCACGCGTGCCGCACCCATCATATAAAGATGCTCGAATTCCTGCTTATGAAATGATTCGTTTCTCAGTGAATATTATGCGTGGTTGTTTTGGTGGCTGTACATTCTGTTCTATTACCGAGCACGAAGGCCGTATTATCCAAAACCGTTCGCAGGATTCTATTGTACGCGAGGTCGAAGATATCCGAGACAAAGTCCCGGGTTTTACCGGCGTGATCTCTGATCTTGGTGGGCCGACGGCTAATATGTATCGCATTGCTTGTAAGAGTAAAAAAATAGAATCGGCTTGTCGCAGACCGAGCTGCGTGTATCCCGGGATCTGCAAAAATCTTGATACTGATCATTCTTCGCTGACACAGCTTTATCGAAAAACGCGTGAACTACCTGGTATCAAAAAAGTACTTATTGCTTCTGGATTGCGTTACGACCTGGCTGTGGAAGATCCTGAATACGTCAAAGAACTGGTGACTCATCATGTCGGTGGCTATCTCAAAATCGCGCCGGAACATACAGAGCAGGGGCCGCTGTCTAAAATGATGAAACCCGGTGTTGGCTCTTTTGATCGTTTCAAGGAACTGTTCGTGAAATACTCCAAAGAAGCCAACAAAAAACAATACCTGATTCCATATTTTATCGCAGCACATCCCGGCACGACCAATGAAGATATGCTTAATCTTGCCTTGTGGCTGAAGAAAAATGATTTCCGCGC
Source organism: uncultured Enterobacteriaceae bacterium (assembly GCA_964504725.1). Taxonomy (GTDB): domain Bacteria; phylum Pseudomonadota; class Gammaproteobacteria; order Eutrophobiales; family Eutrophobiaceae; genus SMWN01. Next base: position 5,393 of record CAZDFI010000045.1, on the reverse strand, counting down.
CGATCAGGTTCAGGCCTTTTATCCTTCACCCATGGCCACTGCTACCGCGATGTATCGTTCTGGTAAAAATCCACTGAGCCGAGTGACTTACAAAAGCGATACCGTCGAGGCTGTAAAAAGCCCTGAACAACGCACGTTGCACAAGGCATTCTTGCGCTATCACGATCCAAAAAATTGGCCGTTGTTACGTGAGGCGCTAAAGAGAATGGGTCGTGCCAACTTGATCGGAGATGGAGAACACCAGCTCATCCCTAAAAACCAAGCAAATAGTAATAAAGACTATAAATCTCCGCGCCGCAAAAATTCTGCTAGCCCGCATCGAAAACGTACCAATAGCAATAACAATGGCAAAGGCAAGAAGATACTCACTCAACACACAGGCCTGCCACCACGCCGCACATACTGAAGTAAATCGGAGGGAGGTAGAAAACAACGATAGTCAGCCTTGTTTGGATCTACTAAGTCTTCGCTGTTCCCTTTTGCGTAATAATAATATTCGCCATAACACGCGAATAATGACATTACCGACTGCGGCACTAAATACACCTAACAGTAAACAACCCGCCAACAGCGGTTGCCAGATATGAATTAGTGTATCCGTCATCCAATTCATGGAAAATTCGAAAGCGAAATTTTGTATTGGTTCGTTTAACAAGACACTTCCAAGTTTGTAGGCAAGATAATAAACAGGCGCGGCAGTAATTGGATTCGTTGCCCATACGAAGATGACTGATAAAGGGAGATTTAACCTTAATAACATCGCCGTTGCCGCAGCAAATATTGTTTGCATCGGGATAGGCATCATTGCCCAGAATAATCCAATCGCCACCCCTCCTGCAGACGAGCGGCGCGTCAGGTGCCAGATATTGGGATCATGCAGCCAATCGCCAAAATGGCGCAGATGCTT
>CAZDFI010000045.1:0-4476 GCA_964504725.1 uncultured Enterobacteriaceae bacterium | reverse complement strand
ATATACTTTTGTAAGTGTAATTTTAGACTCATATATGATAATAACGATAAAAAATGTGGTTCTGGATTTGCTCACTCTCAAAGCGCGCCATTATACCCAAACTACATTAACTCTGTAGCCTGCATTTCCAGGTGGTTTGGGTATACACTCAAAACAGTAGTTCAGGAATTAATTAATTCACAATGTGTGTTCAGGGAGAACTTAAGTAAATGCGTACAGGGACGATTGCGTTTTTAACCGGCATTATTATCTTTTTGCAGGTTTCGATAATACCTTCACTTTGCAATTTGGTCCTTCTACCTGTCGTATTGTGGGGATTGTTTGTCTTACCCTATCTTCGAATTCCCTGTGCCATTTGCTGCGGCTTCCTTTGGGCCTTCCTTCGTGCGGATGCCATTTTATCCAGTGATCTTGAGAGGACAATCGAAGGTGAAACTGTGATTGTGACAGGGCAGGTTATTTCATTACCGGAAATTCTGGATTCAGGCGTTCGTTTTGAATTTCAGATTGATGAAATGAAATCGCAAACTGGTAGCATCATAAAAAGCCCTGGTAAAGTACGGCTTGGATGGTATCGGGAGGATGTAACTATCCAGCCCGGAGAATATTGGCGAATTCATGTGAGGCTTAAACGACCCTATGGATTCAGTAACCCCGGTGGTTTTAATTATGAAGCCTGGTTGTTTCAACATCGCATTCGTGCCACTGGCTATATCAGAAACAATGAGAAAAATGAATTACTGCAAAAAGCATCAATGTTTTCGATCAACCATTCACGATATTTGCTTCGAAATTTGATCAACCAAATTGATGCAGGCGAGTTTGAAAAGAGTTTTCTGTTGGCCTTAAGTTTGGGCGATCGTAGTAAAATAACCACAATCCATTGGCAGACTTTGACGCAAACAGGCACCAGTCATTTATTGGCTATTTCCGGTTTACATATTGGTTTGGTGGCCGGTTTGTTTTTTGTCCTGGGTCGTTGGTTGTGGGCGCTTTCAGCTTCATTACCCCTTTATCTGGCATCGCAACGATTTGCTGCATTATCAGGATTATTGGGTGCATTACTATACGCTGCTCTGGCAGGCTTCTCGATCCCGACACAACGTGCATTGATCATGCTTTCCATCTGGCTGTTATCACGCTTTTTTCACCGAAGATTCGCAACTAGCGATGTGATTGCCATCTCACTATTGGCAGTGTTAATCATCGATCCATTTGCGACAATGGATGTTGGGTTCTGGTTATCTTTTCTCGCTATCTCAATCATTGCTTACGGAATGACATGTCGTGTTCATACAAATAGTTCAAGGTGGCGCAAGGGCTGGTGGAAATGGGGAAGGGTGCAAATTCTGGTCGCGATCGGTTTATTGCCGATGCTTGTTTTATGGTTTCAGCAATATCCCCTGGTGGGTATTCTCGCCAATATTGTTGCTGTGCCCTATATTAGTTTGATTGTTGTGCCTTTGGTGTTAATGGGTGTTGTTTTATTGCAGTTTTACTTTCCGTCCGGTGAATTTATTTTACAGTTGGCGGGACAGGCCCTGGGACTTCTTTGGCCATTCCTCGACTATTTGTCGATTCTGGAATTTAATCTCTGGCAGAGTGTTTCTCCGTCGCCACTGGCATTTGCATCAGCAATGTTCGGTGTATTGATACTTTTGATGCCTAAAGGCATGCCAGCACGCTGGATTGGGATTTTCTGGCTATTTCCGCTCTTATTTCCTCGTACAGAGACTCCACCATCCGGTGTTTTCTGGCTGGCGCAACTAGACGTCGGTCAAGGTTTGGCTGCTGTCATCCAGACGCAAAATCATTCGCTGATATATGATACAGGCGATAGATTTAGTGAACGATTTAACGCTGGTGAAGCGGTGATTGTTCCATTTCTTAAACATCAGCAAATCCAATATCCAGATCTGCTGATTGTCAGTCATGGCGATCGTGATCATATTGGCGGTAGCAAAGCGATTCTTACCAGATATCCTGAGTTGCATGTATTGACAAGTGCCGTAGATAGAATTGAACATGCCTCTTTGGATAATTGCATTATAGGTCAGCGTTGGCATTGGGATGGGGTAGATTTTGAAATATTAAATCCTGTTTCAATCGGGAATTCTCAGGGTAATAATAGTTCCTGCGTCCTTAAGGTGAGCAATGGTCAACATTCTGTCCTGCTGACGGGTGATATTGAACAGGCTGCAGAATTCAGGCTTATCAACACAACCCCAAATAAACTTTCAGCCACAGTGCTAATTGCTCCACATCATGGCAGTAAGACCTCATCCTCTTTTGCTTTTATTGATGCTGTGTCACCAGAAATCGTGGTCTTCTCTGCTGGATATCGGAATCGATTTGGGTTCCCGAAACAGGATATAATCTCCCGCTATGAATCACGTCAGGTTAAAATACTCAACACAGCTCGTGATGGGGCATTATTATTCAGATTCGAACCCCCAGAGATGATTATCAGTCGCCATAGACAACAGAGTTGGCGATTCTGGACGACTGGATATTAACTAAATTATTAAATTAAAGTCTATTTGTATAAATACGCTTAAGGGGAGAACGTAAAAGGTGTTGGAATTAATCAAAGCAGGCGGTTTACTGATGTGGCCGATATTACTCTGTTCGGTAATCTCGTTGGCGATTATTATTGAACGGTTTTGGTCTCTACAACAGCAACGTATTGTCCCCAGACACCTGGTCGCGCAGGTTTGGCAGTGGGCAAAAGTGGGGCATCTGGATAATAATCGTATACAGAATCTACGCACCAGCTCGCCATTGGGACGGGTATTGGCAGCAGGCCTGGTCAATCGATCACATAAACGCGAAGTGATGAAGGAAAGTATTGAAGAGGTTGGGCGCCATGTCGCACATTCATTGGAACGATTTTTAAATACGTTGGGGACAATTGCATCAATTTCACCCTTACTGGGTTTATTGGGAACCGTTATTGGTATGATTAAGGTCTTTGCTGTGATAACAACCCACGGTGTTGGTGACGCCAGTATTCTGGCAGAAGGTATTTCAGAGGCCCTGCTTACAACTGCAGCGGGGTTATCGGTCGCTATCCCTACACTGATGTTTCACCGTTATTTCAGAGGCAAAGTGGATGAGCTGGTAATGACGATGGAGCAAGAAGCATTAAAGATGGTCGAGGTTATGCAAGGATTGCGCGAAAACGAATATGTATCACAGGAAAGTGCATCTCAAGAAAATGATGCTAAGGACACTATCCAATGAATTTTCGTCCACACCCGCATGAAGACCTCGAATTGAATATTACGCCACTGATCGATGTGGTGTTCCTGTTACTGATTTTCTTCATGGTTTCAACGACCTTCGATCAAAAATCAGAGGTGAACATTACCTTGCCCAAGGCGAGTAAAGAAATCGCGCATGCGAAGCCTGATGCGATTAACGTTGCTATTGATGCTCAGTCACGGATTTATGTGAATCAAAAAGAATTAATAAATTCGCGAATATCAACGATTAAAGAAGCACTTTACGATATCGCTGCTGATTTGGAAGATGCCCCGATTATCATCAGTGCCGATCAAGAAACACCTTATCAAATAGTAATAAGAACAATGGATGCAGCCCGCCAGTTGGGCCTGATCAAAATCACGTTCGCCACGAGAATTAATGAAGAAGATTATTGATATCGGTGACTGGGTGAATGATGTTCGATTTCCCTGAGTTCATAGAAGATCTCTGGTATGGCAAGCATCCTTTGTCCATCCCTCTCGCACCACTCGGTTGGGGATATCAATTACTAGTGACATTACGTCACCTTATCTATCAAAGTGGCATCGCTCCTATCCAAAGACTGGATATTCCTGTGATCGTTGTCGGTAATATTGTTGCAGGAGGCACAGGGAAAACACCTTTGGTCATTTGGTTGGCAGAACATTTGAGCGAAAAAGGCTATCGGCCAGGAATCGTCAGTAGAGGTTACAAGAGCAAGGTCAAACAATGGCCTCAACAGGTGCGCAAAGACAGCAATCCTGAATTCGTTGGAGATGAACCTGTTTTGATGGCGCGTAGAACAAATTGCCCTGTTGCGATTGCGCCAAATCGTCATATCGCAGCCGAAGCACTGATTGAACATGAACAGGTTGATATTATTATTTGTGATGATGGTTTACAGCATTATGCGCTGGCACGGGATATTGAAATTGCCGTGATTGATGGGGTTCGACGGCATGGTAACGGACGTTGTTTACCAGCCGGTCCATTAAGAGAGCCTGTCGGCCGACTTAAGAGCGTTGATATGATCGTGTGTAATAATGGTGCAGTCCGTGGTGAATTTGATATGGAATATATTGCTGAACAACTGTGTTCGGTGACGGATGAGAATAAACGCTGTGATATCGAACAATTCCGTAATCAATCAATCCATGCAGTTGCAGGCATTGGCAACCCGGCAAGGTTCTTTTTTTCTTTGCGAGGGAAAGGTGTACGCACGATTGAGCA
>CAZDFI010000044.1:15008-19975 GCA_964504725.1 uncultured Enterobacteriaceae bacterium | reverse complement strand
GCTGGGTTTAGAACGTCGTGAGACAGTTCGGTCCCTATCTGCCGTGGGCGTTGGAGATTTGAGAGGAGCTGCTCCTAGTACGAGAGGACCGGAGTGGACGAACCTCTGGTGTTCCGGTTGTCACGCCAGTGGCATTGCCGGGTAGCTATGTTCGGACAGGATAACCGCTGAAAGCATCTAAGCGGGAAGCCTCCCTCAAGATGAGATCTCCCTGGGAATTTAATTCCCCTGAAGGGCCGTTGTAGACTACAACGTTGATAGGTTGGGTGTGGAAGCACAGTAATGTGTGAAGCTAACCAATACTAATTGCCCGTGAGACTTGACCATATAACACGCAAGCAGTTTGAACATAAGTAGTACACAACCAGCTTTCTGAATTCGATTTATTTGGGGTCAGACCCAAACATCAGGTCTGACCCCGATAAATCAACCGAATTGCCTGGCGGCCATAGCGAATGTGAACCACCCGATCCCATCCCGAACTCGGAAGTGAAACCGTTTAGCGCCGATGATAGTGTGGGGCCTCCCCATGTGAAAGTAGGTCACTGCCAGGCTCTTATTCAAAGCCCCTGATGCGGAAACATCAGGGGCTTTTTCAAAATCGCCTGTCAGTGGGTTATCTATGGTAGGTCTTCGCTCTCGCACTTCCATGTGCTTCGCGATATAAGACCATCCATGGTAAAAATTGATGGGATACATCCATGTATCCCACTCTCCGAGCGTGCTAAAGCACGTCCAAATTCACTCCCGGTGAATTTGTGCTAGGCTTTTAAACAAAACAAATGCCCGACTTTTTAGTCGGGCATTTGTTTTGTTTAAGGTATTGATACTTACTTTTGCTCAGCAGGAAAGCTGATTTGCACGGACGAAGTCCGCCCGGAGGGTTCTGTACAGGGATGTACTGAATGAAAGTAGGTCGTCGTTCTCGGCCACACCCCTCAAGGGGTTACCGAGATCCATGGCCTTCACGACATAAGCGCATCTCGGCAACTGCGTCCTGCGTTGCTCTACCTTCCGCCATCCATGGCGGTCGCAGCGCAAAACTGCCATGTTTTTAAACAGGTAGTGTCCTAAATCTTTCGTACTTTAGTTGGTTGGGAAACAGCCAATGTGGTTCAAAAGTTAATTGAAGCTCAGGTCATTTAGACAAAGTTGATTTATTAGTAAATGACCAGTTGTCTTACAATCTCTGTGTGCGCAAGTACTTCTGTGATTTCTGCATTAATAGATGATTTTGTTTTCTCATTTAATGAGGGATCGTCTCTTGTCAATACGAGAACCGTTGCTGGATGTACAAATAAGTCTTTGGTGTGATAGCACTCACCCGGAGCTTTCGGAAGGGCCCCATCAAGGTGGTAATCCTTTTCCAATGTATCGTGTGAGATTATTTGTAAACTATTTTTAAGTTCTAACGTTTTTGTTAGATATACATCACACTGTGGCAGTCGAAATCGTGCGGTATCAAATATATTTTCAGATATCGCCAATAATTCATTTGCTTGCTCGTTTATTTCGTTCAGCTTGACTGTATCGTTTTCCAAATTAGCCACTAGTTTTTTTGCCGCTATCTCATAATTTGCTAATAGTCCTGCTGTAATTGAGAGTTGTTGGCGCTCCTCTTCACTTTTTACATTGACACGAATGACATTTTTAACTTCATCTTCAGTCATCGTACCACTTGCAAAAACAGTTGGTTCCGTGATGACAAGACATATAATAACTATAAAGAACAGTGACTTAGACAATTTAAGATTACCTTATTAACTATAAAGCGGAATGATAACCATTATCATTAATAGATGAAAGTACTATTTATAAATAAAGTACTGTAGATGGCTAAATATTGGGTTTTATTGATAATCAATCTGCTCTAGAAGCTATGATTGGACAGGATAATCGCTGAAAGCATCTAAGCGGGAAGCCCTCAGAAGATGAGATTTCCCTGGTAATGTAATTCCCCTTGGCCGTGAGACTCGACCATAAACACGCAAGCAGCTTGAACAAAACTGGTACAAAATCAGCTTTATGAATAGGCAGTTAATACTTAACTAGTTTGTAGCAATGACAGTAGCATTGAAAATATTCCTGCGGTAATTGTTCCTGCATTACCCTAATAAGCTGCATCTGAGTAGCGAACATTTTCCGATGTCCCCCTCATCCATTAGGAGCAACCGAATTGACTGGTGGCCACAATTTGTTGATACAAACAAGTTGTCGTCCACAAGGAATATATTCAGGGGGTAACTCTTTTTGTTTGTATACTGGCCGAATTGACTATTGTGGTGTTTATAGTTACTTTCCATATGTTTAGCGTTGTATCTTAAAGGAAAAATTGTGCCTAGTTATGATTATTTTTGTGAGCTTAATGGTGAAACTGTTGAGGCAACACATTCAATTAATGCCAGTATTTCAAACTGGGGTGAACTTTGTTATGTCACCCAGCATCCGTTAGGGGAGACTGACCCACTGGTGCCCGTCAGAAAACTAATTCGGCCCGCGGCCATCGCATTTCCAACAGGAAATGTAGAACTAAAAAATCACGGGTTTACAAAACTTGTTAAAAGGGATGATGGTGTTTACGAAAATATGACCGCAGTAGATGATGAGAAACGCTATATGAAGGCAGGAGATCCCTCATCAATTCCCAACCTGAAGAAGAAAATAGAAGATTAAACACAAGAGAATAATAGTAGTTTTGACTTAGCATGGCTGACACTGTTCGATCTGTTTCAAATGCCCAATATGGATAGTCCGATGCACTAGATATCTCAGTTGGGAAAGAGGAAATTATCAAAAGAAAACTCAACTCATTAATCAAGAAAATCCGTCGTGCTATTGTCCTTCGGAGTAAACGGATGTTGTTTGACGAAATTCTGGTTTTAGGGGACTCTCATGCCAGGGTTTTTTCTAACAGAAAATTCAAGTCATTTTTCCCCAGGTATTTCTTTAACGTCGTAAAAGTCGCAGGAGCCACAGTATCAGGATTGAAGAATCCAAATCCTAAAACTCAAGCTTTACCAATTTTTATGCATGGCATTAAGAATTCAAAAGCAGTCATAACAATTATACTGATAGGTGAAGTAGATACCGGGTTTGTCATTTGGTATAGGGCTGAGAAACACAACACATCATTAACATTGGCGCTGGATAAGGCAATAGAAAACTACCAGAAGCTGATTATAGAAGTCTCAAAGAAATCCCGTGTGATATGCATAAGCACACCTCTTCCTACAATTCAGGATGGAAATAATTGTGGCGACGTAGCTAATGCGCGGAATGATGTAAATGCAACTCAGTTGCAACGCACTGAGCTTACCGTTCAATTCAACAAAATAATGCAGAAATTCTGCGAGAAGAACGGCTATGTATATTTGTCATTTGATGAAGAGTCTGTTGGTGAGAATGGTCTTGTTGACCCATTCTTACTTAATTCAGATCCAACTGATCACCATTATGATATGGAGAAATATGCAGACATGATAATCAATAATCTTAAGAGAAGTATCGAGCAAGGTGCTTTACCTGATGGTATTTCGCTGAGTTCCATTGCCGCCAGTGAGCATTCCGTTAGGGTTACCTCAGGTTCAAAATGCCAATTCAATATCTAAATACGAATGACCATATTCGCTGGTCAGTTGCTGCTCGTAATATTTAAGCTGTTGCTTTTGCTTATTCCCACTCAAGTTCAGTAAAGGCTTTTGTAATATTCCTTCTATGATGTTGTTCATGTAAAAGCCACTCTTGCTTCTCGTCTTTTCCAATGCCATTCAATGCCTCTTCCAGGAACTGACCCTCGGAAATTGCTTTCCGAGTTTCACTTAGTAACATTGACAAATAGTATTTTTCTGCGGCATATGCTTGAGGCCAATCATGATTACTTGTGCCATGTCCAGGGATGGCAAGATTAATCTCCTGATTTTTTAACAAGTCCAGCACCGCTAGCCAGCCTTTCAGTTTTCCATCCAGGGCAGGGATACGTTCCCTGAAGATGAGGTCTCCTGCCCACATTGTTTTTGTATTTAGATCCAGTACGGTGAGGTCAGTGGTACTGTGAGCTGTCTGGTATGCGGTTAATCGTATCAACCTGTTGCCCAAATCAAGTTCCATTGTTTTATCGACGAGCAAGTCTGGTCCTATGATTGAATCTTTGCTTGGCGAAGGCCCTAAATCTCTTTGAAATTGGTTCAGAAAAAAATCACGATTTTGTTCAACGGCATCAGCAAGTTGTTTATGACCGACGAATTGGGGTTTTTCATTCAAGAAAGCCAAATTACCCAGGATATGGTCAAAATGTACATGTGTATTTATTACGTAACAAATTGGAAGCTGACTTATTTCTCGAATAGACAATAGTAATGCTTGCCCAATGGTGACGGAACCACCTGTGTCAATGACTGCAATACATTTTTCCCCAATAATAAAACCGATATTGGCAATATCATCGTATTGAGAGTGCGTAAATTCAACATGTACTCCCTTATGTAAATAGTTGCCCTCTGTGACGTGTTCGAGATTAAAGGATTCGTTGTCTCCTCCAGCAAAGACCAAAGAGATGTAGCCTGAAAATAATAAAATCAGAGTGGTTATCGAAAAATAATTTTTTGTATTGTTCTTCATGGTATTTGTGATGTATGTATCATTAATTTAAAGAAACAGGATGTAATTTACAAGATCACTACTGTAACTGTATGTATTAGTTGATTTAATTATACAGGGTATTATGATAACAAATGGAACGGCTTAAATTCATCTGTAATTTAAGTCGTTTTGCATAATAATATATCCAATTTTTATATCATATAACCTTGTGTGCATCGTGAATTTTGTCTAGATTTATACACGAGCAATGAATATTTATCATTCGCAAAATATTATTTCATGTCAGGAACCATGGGTTCGGAATTATCTGAATATAGACCAAGGGCATTTCTGCGCCCGGAGTCGTTTGATCAATGTGACTTAAGAGG
>CAZDFI010000044.1:10290-14998 GCA_964504725.1 uncultured Enterobacteriaceae bacterium | reverse complement strand
ATGTTCGAATATGATGAAGAGATTGTCGATGCATTGTTAAAAGGAAGTGTAGATTTCAAAAGGTTGTACGATAAATATATAAATTTAAAACGAGAGGTTGATAGTGCAAATGTTGGTGATTCTCCTATTGAAGATATGGAGCTTGAAAGGATGAAAAAAGAAAAATTATTTTTGAAGGATCAAATGGCTGGTATTATTGAAGATTACAGAAAGGATAACGCCGCTTAGATTTTTCCGCCTGGATATCAAAAACTATTAAAGCACCTTTTGAGAAGAATTCTCGAAAGGTGTTTTTGTTTCAGGACAAGCAATTGGGTGGTCGATTGAAATGATTAAATTGCTAAGCGGATACCTATCATTAATAACATGCTTGCTAAAACAGGGCGCATGATTTTTTCAGGCAGATATGATCCAAGATTACTTCCTATGTAAATACCAGGGATAGAACCAATCAGAAGGCTTACTAACAACATATAATCAACCGTTCCAAGATGTGCATGACCAAGACCAGCGATTGCAGTAATTGGGACGGCATGCGCCAGATCTGTACCGACGATTGATATTGCGCGCATACGGGGATAAAGAAAAAATAAAATTGCAGCACCCAGTGCTCCGGCACCTACTGACGAAAGTGTGACTAGAAAACCAATAAGTGCTCCTGAAAAAATGGTCAGTGGCTTTCTTAGTTGTTTATGCAGAGCCCTGATTCCAGATAGGCGTTCATTTTGACTTAGTTTCTGAATTTGGCCTTTAAGCAGAAGAACTAATGATGTCAGAATTAATGCAAAACTCAGGGTATTGGTTATGACTTGCTCATAGTCTATGCCTGAAACAAGCATATTTTTAAGCATAAAAATAGACAGGCATGCAGAAGGGATGCTCCCGATACTGAGAAGTTTTACAATATTCCAATCAATCGTTTTCCTGGCATGGTGGACAAAGATACCGGTTGATTTTGTTATCGCTGCATATAACAAGTCTGTGCCAACCGCGATTGCGGGTGGGATAGAAAATCCGAGAACCAGGATGGGAGTCATCAATGAGCCGCCACCAACACCTGTCAGGCCGACGACCAAACCAACTAAAAACCCAATGAGTGTATATGCTATGTCCATACGAGCGCCAAAAATGAATATCATTTGAAAATGGGCTTGTAATGTATAAGCTCTTATCTATACTTAAAAGTAATTTATATGTATATTTTTATAAGAATATAGAATAAGTAGCAACACTAATGAAACTTCAACAACTCAAATACATCTGGGAAGTTGCAAGACATGAATTAAACGTGTCGGCGACTGCAGAGAGCTTATATACATCTCAGCCCGGTATCAGTAAGCAGATAAGGATGCTTGAGGATGAATTAGGCGTTCAGATATTTCTTCGAAGTGGTAAACATCTCACTGAAGTTACGCCAGCAGGCACCGCTATCGTGAAGATGGCCGGGGAAATTTTAGATAAAGTCGAAAATGTACGTCAAATTGCACAAGAATATTGCGATAAAGACAAAGGCACGCTTTCCCTGGCAACGACTCATACCCAGGCACGTTATCTTCTGCCGAGCGTAATCGGTGAATTTATTGGGCGCTATCCGAATGTAGCACTACATATGCATCAGGGGACACCTGTTCAGATATCTGAGGCAGCGTCAAAGGGAAAAGTTGACATGGCAATAGCAACTGAAGCAATGGAGCTTTTTGAAAACTTGATCATGCTGCCATGCTATCGCTGGAATCGTAGTGTCATTGTGAAACATGATCATCCCTTGGCTATCGCAAGCAAGGCTAATGCAAACAAGGCAAATGCCGACAGGCTGACGCTTGAGGAACTCGCTGAATATCCAATTGTGACCTATGTGTTTGGATTCACAGGCCGTTCACAGCTTGATGATGCCTTTAATGAGAAAGGTTATCAGCCGAAAGTTGTATTCACTGCGGCTGATGCTGATGTTATCAAGACATACGTGAAACTAGGGATTGGTGTCGGTATCGTCGCGAGTATGGCATTTGACCCGGTGATTGATAATGAGTTGATTGCTATTGATGCAAGCCATCTGTTTGCAGCGAGTACCACGAAGATAGGGCTCAGGAGAGGAATAATTTTACGAGGGTTTATGTATGAATTTATAGAATTGTTTGCTCCACATTTAGATAAAGCGTTGGTTGATGAAGCGCTTAAAACAAAGAGCAAAGAAGAACTTGAGCAATTATTTGCAGATGTCGATCTGCCTTTCCAATAGTAAGAGCCAAATATTCTTTGGTGAGAGCAAAGCTAAAATAAATCATATGTAATCAATATCCGGGTTCTGTTCCATTAGTTCTTTAATTTCCTGCTGCTCAGAAACTCCTCCCGAAAGGACTTCCTTAACGAATTTGAAATACACAGTATAGATTTTTGCTGGTTGACCATCTTCTTCAACAACGAAAAACGGTGCCAACTCTACATTATGTTTCTTGGCCAGGATCATGCCTTCACTGGTCGGGTCTCGCTCATCGGCGACAACGATCTGATCAATTCGATCCAGTAGGTTATTTTCTTCCAGTTGACTTAGAACCTCAGCACATTTTCGACAAGGGCTACCATCCTTCATGATTTTCTTGGCCATAGTGATATGCATGGTATGCCTCTATTTCTTTAGATTATCCAAATGTAGTCCGCATTCTTTTTTGGTGGCTTCTTCCCACCACCAGCGCCCCTCTCGTTCATGTTGATTCGGGAGAATCGCTCGGGTACAAGGTTCGCACCCAATACTTTGGAATCCCTTTGCATGCAGCTCATTATAGGGAACATCATTGTCACGGATATATTGCCAAACCTGTTTAGAAGTCCAGAGAGATAAAGGATTGAATTTGATCAATATCTTGTCTTCTGAAGAGAAGGCATTGTCCTTTTGAATGACAGGAACTCCAAGTCGTGTATCAGGGCTTTGATCTTGACGTTGACCAGTAATCCATGCGTCGAGTGTTGAGAGTGCACGGCGTAATGGCATAACCTTGCGAATTCCGCAGCACTCCTGATGACCATCCTGATAGAAGCTGTATAAACCTTTTTCGCGGACAAATCTTTCCAGTTGCTTATGATCAGGTGACATTAAGTCAATGTTTATGTTGTAGTGTTCTCTCACTTGCTCAATAAACTTGTATGTTTCAGGATGTAATCTGCCCGTATCCAGAGAAAATACTTTGATATCTGGTTTGATTTTAACTGCCATGTCGATGAGCACAACATCCTCGGCGCCACTAAATGAAATCGAAATATTATTGAAATGCTTTATTGCAAGAGCTAATATTTCAGAAGGTGTTTTGTCGATATATTCAGCTACTAATTTATCAACATCAAATGTAACTGCAGTCATTTTTTTACCTAAATGTGTTTATATGGCTAGTATCGCCATAACTTAGTGGGATGGCGATACTAGCAAAATCATTATATTCCAATAAATAATAAGTAATTATATTTATATACTTACCGAATATATATGCCGCCGTAACAAAAAAATGTATACAGAGTATTGCTCTATATTTTAACCAGTGGTACTAAGAGAATTATGCGGAAAAAGTTTGGCTGGTGTAGCCCTCAAGGAGCGCTGCTGGTATGTATGTCCCATGTGAAGAAAAGTCAGTCAATTGCAGTGAATTATTGCCCTCATTCTCGATCACTAGATGCATCCTGGAGACGTCCCTCAAGCTCGGATCAATGGCAACGGTGCCGGCAGCATCTCTACCAATGACATTACGCCCCTTATCAAGGGCGTGTCTTCGACCCGCTTGATCGATAAAGAAAATTTGTCCATTGGCTTCGATCTCACACTTGTGTTTTGATAGCATGACAATGATGCGTTCTTTAGGCTTAAGAACGGCGACGATTGATTCGCCTTTGGGCATACGCTCAAACTCAACACCATCTTTTTTGCCATTACTATGTTGTTGAAATATTGTATTATCAAAAAGCAAGGTGTCTTTAAACTGTTCTTTTTGAACCGTATCATCTTTGCTATCTTGTTTTTCAGCCGTTGGTTTTTTCTTTTCAGCATACAGGAATTTAATAATATCCTGGCGTGATGACAGGTATTGCATATATTTCACAAGTGCAACTCTGCGGAAAGGATTAAATTCTTCACCGCTATCGTTAAGTGCACTAATGATACTGCGCCAGCCATGATCTTTTGAAAAAATGGAGGAATCCAGTTCTTTGAGTGAACGGCTAATGCCGGACGGATCCTCAATTGAACGAGCCAGAATAGAGACAAAGTTTTTTTCGATATCTTTTATCGTATGCGCTTCCGTTTGCAGTTGTTTTGTAGTGCACTTAACCATCTCTGTGATTTTTTTAGTGGGCACAGATGTTCTGCCAGTGAGACTGAATTCAAAATCATCAATTGATTGAAATCTAATCGTTTGCTCACCAATTTTCAATTCTATAGGTTTTGCAAAAAGTTTATTTAGCATCTATTCCATTACTCCCATTAACTCCCAATATTCAGTTGTTTAAATTTTGCTCCGGTTCTTAATGTTAACCTGATATGTGTTCTTCTAAAAGACACATTCAGCCATACTCGACCGACACTAATAACAAGTCTAGCCATTAAATTCTGTGACGCTGTTCTCAAGAATGAACATTCGTTTGAGTATATCTACTTGATTTTTAACCATTATCATGGGGACGATGAAATTTTGTTAAAAATTCATATATTATTTATGACTGGCCG
>CAZDFI010000044.1:2480-10280 GCA_964504725.1 uncultured Enterobacteriaceae bacterium | reverse complement strand
GCAGTATTACTCACCACACAAAATTGGCGCATAAATACACTAACTAATTGATTATTAAATGATATATTTCTTATTTTTATATTCCAGAACTAAATTTACGATTGGGGTCACACCTACATTAGTCTATGCAGAGCAATTTTCTCTAGACACCGGAGATTCAGAAATGAGGCAGAATAGACACATACAGGCTTAATATTCGCTGAAAGTTCATTGAAATGGGTATAAATAAGCTGTTTGTTGGAGATAACGATATAATGTCGGGCAAAATATTTTCAGAAAAATGGTAAGAGTTATCACACAAGTATTCACAACGCTAATTGATAAAGAAACGCTGGCCAATCATCTGGATGCCCCACATTGGGTCATTGTTGATTGTAGCTATGATCTGACAGATAAAAATGCGGGTAAGGACTCATATCTGGCATCGCATATCAAAGGTGCGGTATTTGCGGATGTGCTTGATGACCTGAGCGGGCCACCTGTGACGGATAACGGACGGCATCCCTTGCCCGCAGAAGAAGTATTAAATAAATTATTTTCCCATCTTGGAATCAATCATGAATCACAGGTTATAGTTTATGATAATGCTTGTGCCTGTTTTGCAGGCAGACTTTGGTGGATGTTACGTTATATGGGGCATGAAGCTGTTGCTGTTCTTGATGGGGGATGGCAGCCCTGGGAGAAGGCAGGGTTGCCTACTGCAAAGGAAGAGGAAAGAAATGCCAATACGCATTTTCAGGGGGTGCCCCATAAAGATTGGCTGGTTACCGTTGACAATGTGTCTGCGTCTGAGTTATTGATTGATTCCCGTGACCCCGAACGCTATAGGGGAGAGTGTGAGCCACTGGATAAGGCAGCGGGACATATACCAGGTGCCATTAACCGCTTCTGGAAGAACAATCTTGATGGTAGTGGGCTTTTTAAGGATACTAATAAATTACGCATGGAATTCGAGAGCAATTTCGGTGTAACGGATGCGAGTAACGTTGTTTTTTATTGTGGTTCTGGAATCACTGCTTGTCATAATCTGTTAGCAGTAGCACATGCTGGTATTGATGCGCCCCGTCTTTATGCGGGTTCCTGGAGTGACTGGTGTTCAGATCCAGGCAGACCTGTAGCAATAGGTGAAAATCATTAAAGATGGGATACTCAAAATGTGGTTGAAGAGAAAGAAATCGGAAATGTTAGGGAAGGTATCGTGGTGGAAAGAATATCCATCGCGGCAATAACCTTTTATAATGAGCCGTAAATAGCCATTAGTCATTTAAATTAATAATAATATGTTTTATAGAAATCTGTTAATCACATTTATTATGTATGCATTGGTTATGCCGGTTTGGGCAGAACTCGGCCAGGAAGAAATTGGCGAAGAAGATCTTGCTGAAGCGGTAATTGCTCCTGTGCTGGATGAAGTATCTCCTCAAATAGAAGAAATGACCCTTGATACGATGGATTCTGTAATGACGGATCAAGCGACTGAATCAAGTGCAGAGTTAGCCGATACGGACACAAGTGAAACGGCAATAATTGAAATTGAAATCGAGACCACAGATGTTTCTGGGGCAGAAGGGAGCCCATTGATCAAGGATGTTGTACTGGTGTTAGATAATTCAGGGAGTATGAAGAAAAATGATCCGCAATTTTTAACAAAACACGCTGTTACAGAATTTATTAATAATCTGGATGAGTCTACACGAGCAGCGATTGTTATATTCGATCAGGATGTACACTTGGCAGTCCCTTTGACGGATATTTCCTCAACATCCAGACAAGGATTACTAGATAGTCTGTCACAAATTAATTACAAGGGTTTGTACACAAACAGTCCAGCTGCAATAGAAAGTGCTATCTACGACCTGAAAAACAACGGTAGGGAAGAAGCGAGAAAAGTAATTGTTTTTATGACAGACGGTATTGTCGATACAGGCAATGCTGATCGAGATCTGGAAAAAACAAAATGGCTGAAAGAAGATCTGGCTGCGGATGCAGCTGATGCGGGTATCAGGATATTTGGGATAGCTTTCACCGAAAATGCGGATTTTGAACTTATTCAATCCTTGGCCCAAAAGACGAAAGGTGAGTATTATCGTGCACTGTTGGCAGATGATCTACAGAATGTGTTCAGCAAATTAAATACCTTAATCAACAAACCCGACGAACCTGAGATTATCGAAGAACCTCAACCAAGGATTATAGAAAAGATTGTCGAAAGGGTTATCGAGCCAAAGCCTGAACCAATTATCATCGAAGTCCCTGTCCCTGCTGCACAACCACAGCCTGCTGATGAATCAGAACGCAAGCGCTCTATGTTAATTCTGGTTGCGTTGGCTGTGCTTATCCTGGCAGTGATTGCCATGGTGCTCATGTTATTGAGAGGCAGTAAGTCCAAATCTCTTGATGAAGAAACTGCTCAGGAAGCATATCTGAACGATATCCACGGTATCACCAAACAGGCAACCTTTGCATTGGGTAATAAACCAACAATGTTGGGACGTGTCGCTGGGAAAGATACCGAATTTCTGAATTATTTTGTTATTCCAGAGACCACCATCGGACGTCGCCATTCACTGATTGAATATAAGGATTTTTCCTACTGGATTATTGATCAAGGAAGTATCAATGGGACCTTCGTCAATGACAAGCCAGTGACATCAGAGGTTCGCTTGAAGCATGGTGATATCATTCGGTTGCATAAGATTGAATTTGAATTTGTTATTCCGGAAATGGCTGACTCAGGCATGACGGTGATATCAAGCACAGTCATCGCGAACAAGGGAATGACAGTTAAAGATGAAGAGACATTAATGCCAGGTTCAGATCCATCAGCGGTAACTCATGATGAGTTGGAAGATAGTGATCTACCTGAGCCAGATTTTGATATTTCTGGCACGCATGAATCTGTCGATTCCGATGTTGATGAAGATACTGTCATGAAAGGGGATGTCCCCACTGCGGAAGCTCCTGATGGAAGTGATGAAACGATCATGTTGTATGACGATGATGATGATATAACAAGATGATGCGACGATTCGTGCAGATTAGTATTTATGGTCAACCACGATGATTAGAAGAAATTGGCCTTAAAAAATTCCCTCTGTTGGCGAGTGAATAACCAATAATTGATATCAATCAATCTATAGTACAAGTTTCAGGTTAACCCTTTCCCTAATATTAGATTTGGCATAGGCCAATGCATAATCGAGCTAAGTTGCTAAGAGTAATCGCAGATGGTGATCTCTATTCGGGAGAGGAACTGGGCAGTATATTGGGAGTATCGCGTTCGGCAATCTGGAAGATTATCAATTCGCTAAGGGATTTTGGATTGACAGTAGTTGCGGTGAAAGGGAAGGGATATCGTCTCTCAAGGCCGATAGAATTTCTGGATAAGGAAGCATTACTTTCTGGAATGAGTCCCTCTACAGTAAAAATTCTCAACAGACTTGAAATATTTGAAGAGATTGCTTCAACCAATCAATATCTTTTGGAAAATACGGGAATACCAGATAAACACGCGAACGTTGTTCTTGCCGAGTATCAATCACATGGTCGAGGTCGACGAGGTAGCAGCTGGATTTCACCTATCGGTTCAGGAATCAGCTTGTCGATAGGTTGGCATTTTGAACAGCCAGTTGATTCATTAACGTGCTTATCGCTTGCAGTTGGTTGTGCAGTTATCAGGATACTTACAAAAATGGGTATTGAGGGTGTCGGGCTAAAATGGCCAAACGACATTCTTTTTCAGGGTAAGAAACTGGGAGGGTTGTTGAGCGAAATAAGAGGAGAAACAGCGGGGCCGTGCGACGTGGTCATAGGTTTAGGGTTGAATATTGCTTTTCCGGCCGGTTTTGAAGGAAATATCAATCAACCCTGGACAGACCTTGCAAGTATCAGTGATTCAATACCATCACGTAATGTTATTACTGCAAATTTGATCTCTGAATTAATTCTTCTTCTCGATGGTTATGCGGATACTAAAATTGAAGATATTATCAGCGAATGGCGGGAATATGATTGTATGCGTGGTAAAAAAGCCAGGCTAACATTACAGGGAAAGCAGATTAATGGTTTGGTCGTGGGGGTTGATAGTGATGGCGCTTTACTTATGTCAGTCAATGAGAGTGTTCAAAAATATACTGCCGGCGAGATCAGTCTACGGATGGAATCGTGAATCTGCTCCTTGATATTGGTAATAGCCGCATTAAGTGGTGTCTTCACAATAACATAGAGAACAAATTTGGTCCGGCTGGGGCAATGCTTCAGAATAAGTCAGGATTGAAAGAATTATTTTTCGAACACTGGAATCATCTTGCTTGTCCAGATAGAGTGTTGGTTTCCAATGTTTCCGGGTCTTCTATCGCAGAAAAACTGGATGCATGGATTAAGAAGGCGTGGCAAGTAGACATAGAATATGTAAAAACTGAAGCGCAAAGTCATGGCGTGCGTAACGCATATCCCGATTATTGTAAACTAGGCGTCGATCGCTGGATGGTAATCATTGCTGCCTGGCATAGATATCAGTGTTATCAAGAAGCCATATGTGTTGTAGATTGTGGTACAGCCATGACGATAGATGGCATATCAAAATCCGGACAACATCTGGGCGGACTTATTCTCCCCGGAGTCGCAATGATGCAAGAAATTCTGGCAAACAACACCTCCGATATCAATACGATCAGAATGACAATCCCCTCATTCGATTTTTCTAATTCCACAGAGCAGGGGGTCAATAGTGGTTGTTACCTTGCTATGATTGCCACAATAGATCGGGTTGTCACTTCAATGAAGAATGATTATGACGGACGAGTAAGATGCATCATTACTGGAGGTAATTCAGAGCTTGTTATTAAGCAGCTTGAGGAAGAATTTGACTACGAACCCAACCTGGTATTACAAGGATTAGCCTTGTTTTCGGTGCAGGCATAATGAAGTGGTTTTTCATCATATTTTTAATACTTAATGTTTGTTACTTTGGATGGGAGCTTGACAGGCAGACACGCATCGAAGTGAGTAACATGGTCAGGCCTTTTAATGTTCCTGCCGGTGTGCAGAGGCTGGAACTCCTGGGTGAATCCGAAAATAATCCTGATGTAGCACCCGCTGTTTTATCCTCAACATCTGATGAAAAAGTGAATGAAATTAAGGGGGCGGGGGAAGGTCAATCTTCTGATATTGAGGATTCACCCCTGCAGAATATTGTTTCGATGATGGACCAGGGCAACGTCATGATTGAAAAGAAGATCCTGGATAAATTACTTAGCAATCTTCCCGATTTTGCCACAAACTTCGTTCAGGAAACCGAGCAAGAAAAAATATTGTGTGTTTCTTTTGGGCCTTTTACAGAATCACATCAAGCTGGTGAGTTAAGTAACTGGCTCAAGGAAAATGAAATACAGACTAAACAAAGAACCGAAGGTGATACAAAGGATCAATATTTCTGGATATACCTTTCTCCGAGTGAAACAAAAGGCGAGGCGATGGCAGCAATTGCAGTTTTGAAAGGCAAGGGTGTTCAGGATTATAAACTCATTAATAAAGGAAACTTACAGAATGCAATTTCTCTCGGATTATTCTCAACTCAGTCAGCAGTAAACCGGAGATTAAAAGAATTAAAAAATATCGGCTATCAGCCAATTATGGTGCCCTACCATAAAACTGAATTAATCATTTGGGTCGATGCCAAGGTTGACACTAAAGACAATACCCAAGGAAATATTTTGACAGAATTTATTAATGGTTATCCTTCACGGTTTAATTCAATACCAGTGAAGTGTGACGAATTATTCACCACGTAGAGAACAGATCAGTGCTATATATTAAGGTTGTTAACGTATATCGAATTACGGCGTTGTGTTATTTATCTCTGTATCTATTATTACTAAAGATGCTCATTCAACCACATAATTAAATTTTCCCATATTTCATTAATCTCTGTTTTAGTTGGCATAATATCAGCATATGGAAGTTCTACGGTCAATATAGGAATATCTATCCTGTCACCAACATATTGGTTAAATGAGCCTGGATAAGTGGCGATTGTATTTTGATACTGGGCACCTAACTCCGGTTGGTAATTATTTAATAGTTTGTATGCATGGCTGCTGTTTGGTGCATGAACAGTAATGATTGCATCAGGCCTGTAACGTTTTATTTCTTCAGCTAACCATCGTGATTCAGGTTCCCAACGAATATTTTCTTCTCGATATTGACTGGCCTCATTCTGCTTAGCGTCAGCATTCACGGTAAAATTTATATCTAGATCAACACCGTTCGCATTGACCCGTTTGGATAATTCTTGTAACAGGCCATCTGGATTCAAGAGTGGAACAATTCGCCAATGGTAGGAATCTGTATGATATTGATTCAATATCGTAATCCATTTAAAAATAATACTTATAGAGGAATATTCATTTCCATGTATCCCGCCGATGAGAAGGATTCGTTTATGTGTGCTTTCATCCTTCACATTTTTGTACGACCCATTCTCATTTGGCGCAGTATAAAAATTTTTCACAAGGATAGGTGATCCTTTTACAGAATGACCATCAGCCATTTCAAAGTTATGTGAAAGACATTCTTCGTAACTTACACTGGCAAGTTTGCTGGATATCCCTTTGCAATGATCTTGTAGCTGTGGATTTTCATCAATTGTTTCTGCGCTGACGTAGAACGGAAGGAATATTACAAAAAGCAGTGATAAAGATTTTAAAAACATGGGTTACCCAAACATGTAGTTTAAATACAAGCCAGAAAAAACAACCATGCCATACCATTGGTTATTGAGAAAAGCCCGGAAACAGTTCTCAGGTATTCTATCCTTGATCAGATATTGTTGATAGATCGAGAGCAGAGATGCAATAGCAATGCCGGCATAGTAATATCGTCCCAAGCCCAGTTTAGTCCCGGTCAATAATTGAGCAAATAGAATCATTAACTGAATCAAACCAATTAATATTCGATCAGCATCATCGAATAATATCGCAGTAGATTTAACACCTATTTTTATATCATCCTCTTTATCAACCATGGCATACATGGTGTCGTATACAATTGCCCAAAGTACTGTTGTGATAAAAAGTAGCCACGCAATCTCCGGAACAGAATTTGTTTGTGCAGCAAATGCCATAGGAACTGACCAGCCAAAGGCCAATCCCAAAAACACCTGTGGTAAATAGGTAAACCTTTTCATGAATGGATAAATAATGGCAAGAAGCACCGCAACAAAGGATAATCTGAATGTAAGGGCATTCAGATTCAGGACGAGAATGACTGCGAATGTAAGTAATACTATCGCAAGGCCGACAGCCTCCATCGGTTTTACTTTTCCTGAAGTAATTGGCCTGTTACTTGTTCTCTGTATATGGCGGTCAAGATTACGATCAGCAAGATCATTAACGATACACCCCGCTGAACGCATGGTAATGACACCAAGAGTGAAAATAATCAATACATCAAAATCAGGAGAGCCCTCGGCTGCTATCCATAATGCCCATAAAGTTGGCCAAAGTAATAATAATGTTCCTATAGGCTTATCAAATCTTACCAGATAGTAATACTGAACAAGTCTGTCTTTGGTGAAAAGCCAGCGTGATTTGACAATATTACTTGTGCTTCTACTGACCAGTTTTAGTATTCTTAGCGTTCTTTTTGAAAGTGTGACTAAGGCAGCATAGATTCTCCGAAGTGTAAGCCAGGTGATTCTGAGACATGCATCTACAAACAGGCCTGCCTTTTTAAGGATCAGCCTCAGTATTCTTAGCGTTCTTTTTGAAAGTGTGACTAAGGCAGCATAGATTCTCCGAA
>CAZDFI010000044.1:0-2380 GCA_964504725.1 uncultured Enterobacteriaceae bacterium | reverse complement strand
CCTGCCTTTTTAAGGATCAGCCTCAGTATTCTTAGCGTTCTTTTTGAAAGTGTGATTAAGGCAGCATAGATACGCCGAAGTATCTTCAGCGTCATCCTGGCAGATGCCTTCGCAAACAAGCCTGTCTTTTTGAGGATCAGATTTAATATTACTAATGTTTTTTTTGAAAGTGTGACCAGGTCAGCGTAGATTCGCCGAAGTATTTTTAAAGCTGTCCTGGCAGATATTTTTGCGAAGAGGCCTGTTTTTTTAAGGATCAGATTTAATGATACTAATGTTTTTTTTGAAAGTGTGACCAGACCAGCGTAGGTTCGCCGAAGTATTTTTAAAGCTGTCCTGGCAGATGTTTTTGCGAAGAGACCTGTTTCTTTAAGAACTAGCTTTATTATTACTAACGTTCTTTCTGCGAGTGGTGCTGAAACAGTATGTGCTCGACGGAGTAAATCGAGGATATTGCCACCACATCTTTTTGCAAAGATGATTATTTTTTCAAGGAGTTGATGCATTTAATCGCTTCGGGTAGAAATATCTCTGTAAGAAGTAAAGGTCTTTCCTTGATATAAAAAATCGAGCGTCTTCCCCAGAGTAAGTTATCTTCTTCAATTGCAAGATTATAGATTGGGGGATAGGGAATAGTTGAAGTCTTTAATTCAGCAATTTCTATTTTTCCACGATAAGTCAGTTTATCCGAAAACAGGTAATAACCGAGCGGCTTGTTGCCCCAGAATGCCAGCCTTCTTGACCCCAGCAGCGTACGTGGAGGGATAAAGGTGCGTGCATAGACCCAGGGATGAGCATCGCAGGTTAGAAATGTTTCACGTAACAAGCCATAGCTACCACTACGGAGATTCAATATTTTTGACTCATCAGGATATGGTTTTTTCCATGATTGTGCTTCAAGGCTTAACGAGATTTTCTCTGGTGAGAAATTTTCCAGGTGTTTGATAAGTGAGCCGGTATCAAGTAAACACTCCCGAAGATTACCTGTGAATGAGGGTTTGCCAAAGAGATTGGCATCTTTCCACTTTATACCCATCAGTTCGCGCCTTTTAAATTACACATTACTGTATTCAAGCTCCTTGCCCAGCCAGCGTTTGATTAACAGATCAATCTGCTGAGGGTATTTTTGTTGTAACATTTTTGCAGCCCGCTGAACATCTGTAAGCAGATTTGCATCTCTGATAATATCTGCGATACGCAAGTCAGGTAATCCGGTTTGTCGGGTGCCGGTGAGTTCACCGGGCCCCCTCAGCTGCAAATCTTTTTCAGCAATCTCAAAACCGTCATTTGTATTACGCAGTGTCTCCAGTCTGGATCGTGCCAAATCACCCAAAGGTGACTGGTACATTAAAACACAATCGCTTTTTACGTTGCCGCGTCCGACTCGACCACGCAATTGGTGTAGTTGAAACAATCCCAGACGTTCGGCGTTTTCAATTATCATAAGACTTGCATTGGGGACATCAACCCCGACTTCAATGACAGTCGTAGCCACCAGTAATTGTATTTTATTCTCATTAAAAGAGGCCATGATGGCTTCCTTTTCCTTACTTTTCATTCTGCCATGGATCAAACTGATATTAATATCATGCAGTTTTTCTGTCAGTTGCTGGAAGGTCTCGGTTGCCGTCTGACATTGTAATACTTCTGACTCCTCGATTAATGTACACACCCAATAGACTTGTCGACCACCATGACAGGCGGCCCTTATTCTGGCAACTATCTCATCACGACGCTCGTTAGAGATAACAATCGTATTAATGGCCTGCCGATTTGGTGGCGGAGCATCAATGATTGATAAATCCAGATCTGCATAGACCGTCATGGCCAATGTTCTTGGTATCGGTGTCGCCGTCATGATTAGCTGGTGAGGAAGGGTATCCTCAGAGATACCTTTATCCAGTAACGATAATCTTTGATGGACGCCAAACCGATGTTGTTCATCAATGACAATCAGTCCCAGGTTTGGAAAAATGATATCTTTCTGAAACAAGGCATGCGTGCCAATTGCAATAACGCGTTGCTCACTATTGAGTAAGCCTAGATTTAAATCACGTTCTGATTTGGTGGCTTTGCCCGTTATCAACAAGACGTTAATTTCTAAATCTTTAAACCATTGGGTGAAGGTTTTGAAATGTTGTTCAGCCAGCAATTCTGTTGGTGCCATTAGTGCCACCTGATAGCCAGAGGCCAGGGCATGTAATGTCGCGAATGCTGAGACAACAGTTTTGCCAGAGCCGACATCCCCCTGTAACAGTCTTAACATGGGCGTGCTTTTTTTTAAGTCCTGTTCTATTTCGCTGAGAACTTTTTCTTGAGCACGTGCCAGGGTGAAGTCCAGTTGCTTCATGAATTTTTCATGTAATTGCCCCTGAGCCAT
>CAZDFI010000043.1:11645-20279 GCA_964504725.1 uncultured Enterobacteriaceae bacterium | reverse complement strand
CCAGGGAATTAACAACGGGAATCAGCAAGGACGCAGGCAAACAGAAATTTGTTGAAGCGATGAAGGAAGTGGGTGATTTACTGGATACCAGGATAATTGCTGAGGCAGTTGAAAACCGCGATGACTTCGATACGCTGAAATCAATCGGAATCTATGGCGCCAGCAGTTAAGGACGGATGGCCAACGTTTGATTATGACCAAGTCTCGTTACTTAACCTATTCACTGGTGTCTGTTTTGATGCTGTCATTGGCGGTTCGGGCCGCTATTGATCTGAGTGATTCTGTCATCCAGAAATTTGAACAGAAATATGGATCCGAACCGGCTGATGATGTCAGACAATGGCGTGATTTACTGGAGAGTTCAAAAGGCTTGAGTGAGCAGGAAAAGCTGGTCGCTGTAAATAATTTTTTTAATCGCAAGATAAAGTTTGTCGATGACATTGTGCACTGGCAAAAAAAAGATTACTGGGCGACACCTTTTGAGTTTATTGGCACAGGTGCCGGAGATTGTGAGGATTTTTCCATTGCCAAATATTTCTCCCTGCTCGAGCTTGGTGTTTCGGATGATAAATTAAGAATGACCTACGTCAAGGCATTGGCCTATAACCAGGCCCACATGGTTGTGACATATTTTCCCGAACCAGGGTCGGTCCCATTGGTGCTGGATAATATTAACCCGGCGATTAAGCCCGCGACCCAACGCAAGGATCTGCTACCGGTCTACAGTTTTAATGGTGCTGGTCTTTGGTTAGCTAAAGAACGAGGTTTGGGGAAAAAAGCAGGAAGCTCCGGACGTATTACATTATGGAAAGATTTAAATAAGAAGTTGGCCGCAGGCTTATGATTCTAAAAAATACTGTCATCCTCATCTGCGATCAGGTTTTCGATGCCACTCATCTCGGCACGAATATTTTTTCTGTTTGTCAGTTTCTTTTGCGCAGAATCAGGTAAATCGGTGAATGCAATGACATGGTTTTTACACAGCAGATCAATCACGTCCTCAAGCACACGGACGATGTCTAAATCGGAGGACGACAAGACTTGATGTAATTCATCCATTGAATTTGTTTCTTTTAAAAACTCTATGATTTCCTGATAGTTTTCGGGTCCCATGAGTTCAGCCTTGGGAGATTTGGTTTTTTGATGAAAAGATATTATCTGTCCATTTTTATTTCTTATAACGTAAGGCATAATACCTGCTCTTGTAAGGTGATTTATGGACATTTTCTCTCGGAATAGATGATTGATCAAACATAAACTTAAATATTGAGCCGAACTTAACTTTCTAGAGTCCAAGCTTACGACAATAATAAGGCAGACTATGTCTATAGAATATGACGACCCATTACTGAGCGCTTTGATATCACTTTGCAAAGTGATGCATGTGCCGAAAAATGCAGATGCCCTGGTCTCTGGCTTACCTCTGGTTGACAATTGCCTTACGCCTGAATATTTCCCTCGTGCAGCCGAACGTGCGGGGCTGTCTGCTGGCCTGGTAAAGCGTCAGTTGAACAAGATTTCCAACCTGATATTACCCGCAGTCCTGTTATTAAAAGACAATAGTGCCTGCGTCCTACTGGAGCGCAAGGATAATGACTTTAAGATTCTGGTGCCGGAATCCAGGGAAGGACACAAATCAGTCAATCTTGAGCAGTTACAAAAAGAATATATCGGTCACGCTTTTTTTGTACAGAAAACCTATAAATTTGATCGGGATATAAGCAACAAGGCTTCTCTGCGTATCAAACACTGGTTTTGGGATGTCATTTTCAAGTCCTGGCCGCTGTACACTGAGGTACTTGCTGCTTCTCTGTTTATCAATATTTTTGCCCTGGCTTCATCACTGTTCATCATGAATGTCTATGATCGCGTGGTGCCAAACCGCGCTATTGAGACACTATGGGTACTGGCCATTGGTGTTGCTGTGGTATTTATCTTTGATTTCTTCCTGCGTTCTTTACGTGGATACTTTATTGATGCCGCCAGCAAGAAAGCGGAAGTTATATTATCTGCCAATGTTTTTGAAAAAATCCTGGGACTCAGGATGGAGTCACGCCCAGCCTCTACCGGTGAATTGGCCAGCCACGTGCAGGAGTTTGACTCTTTAAGGGATTTTATTACCTCGGCATCGATTACTGCATTGGTAGATCTACCATTTCTGTTTATCTTTATCTGGGTGATCTGGTTGATTGGTGGTGATCTGGCCTACATTCCGTTATTTGTCCTGCCCATCGCGATTATTGGTCCACTGATTATGCAGGCGCCACTGAATAATACGATAACCAAGCTGTTTAATTACTCGACAAAGAAAAGTGGCATTTTGTTTGAATCAATTAATAACCTTGAAATCTTAAAAATCCTGGGAGCAGAAGGACAGCTACAACGGGAATGGGAAGCCAATAACTCAGAAATAGCCAAATTGAAGATGAAATCCAAGACTTATTCTTCAATCGTGGTGTTCTTTACCGGTTTTTTACAACAGATGACAACCATTGCGGTTATTATTTACGGTGTTTACAAGATCTCCGAAAATGAAATAACCATGGGGGCTTTGATTGCCTGCACAATTTTAACCGGACGGGCAATGGGGCCAATCACCCAGGTCACTTCACTTATCCTGCGATTTCATCAGGCCAGGAAGTCTATGCGTTCCATTGACCATTTGATGTCGCTACCTGTGGAACGGGATCATGAAACCAATTATCTGCATCACAGTCATTTTTTCGGTGATATTGAATTTAAAAATGTGTCTTTTACTTATCCCGAACAGGAAATAAAGGCGCTCACGAATGTGTCCTTTCGGATCAAATCTGGTGAACGTGTTGCCATTATTGGCCGTATTGGTGCTGGCAAAAGTACTATCGAAAAACTCATCATGGGCTTGTACAGAGCTCAGGATGGCATGGTTACGATTGATGGCAACAATATACAACAAGTAGATCCCGCTGTACTCAGGCGTGAAATTGGTTATGTGCCTCAGGACATTGCTTTGTTCTCGGGCAGCTTGCGGGATAATATTGTCATGGGATCCCGCTATGCTGATGATGCCGCCGCCTTAAAGGCAGCAGAGCTGGCAGGCGTCACTGCCTTCGCCAATAAACACCCTGCTGGATTTGATCTGCAGGTAGGGGAGAAGGGGGCTTCCCTGTCTGGCGGTCAACGGCAGAGTGTGGTGCTGGCCCGCGCCATGCTGCTGGATCCGGATATCTATATTATGGATGAGCCGACAAACTCAATGGATAACAGTACAGAAGAGGCGTTCAAAAAAAGATTTACGGAACACCTGGATAATAAAACGCTTATTCTTGTCACCCAGAAGGCCTCATTACTGAGCCTGGTGAGTCGATTGATCGTAATGGACAATCAAACCGTTGTTGCTGATGGCCCGAAGGAACAGGTTATAGAAGCGCTGAAACAGGGAAAAATCAAAGTCTAATCCTAAAGCTCATGTCTAAAAATCAAGCAAAAGAATTCAATAAACTGACCGAAGAAGACAGAAAATATCTTTCTGATATCAATGCTGCTGTATTGTTTGGTGTCCCCGTTAGATACCATTTCCTGTCTATCATCATTATCAGTTTTGTTCTCATTGCTATGTATTGGGCCAAGCATGCCATGCTGGATGAGGTCACCCGGGGCACAGGCAAGATAGTTCCTATGATACAAATTCAAACCGTGCAGAATCTTGAAGGAGGGATCCTGACTGAAATCTATGTGCAGGAGGGGAGCCAGGTTGATAAAGGACAGATATTAATGCGTCTTGATGATGTTCAGTTTTCCGGCAAGTTAGCTGAAAGTAAACTCAAATACTATGAGTTATTGGCCAACCATACGAGACTGTCGGCTGAAGTAGAAAATAAAGAATTAGTGATACCTGATGAAATCCTGAAAAAATATCCTGTCCTCGCCAGACGTACGACCCAGCTTTATCAGTCAAGGGTTGATCAACATAAAGCAACGATACATATACTGGAAGAAAAAGTTCAACAGAAGAAACAGGCAATCATTGAACAACGTGCGAAAATTAGTCAGTTGAGGACTGGCCTTGGGCTGCTCCGTCAAGAGATCGATCTTTCTGAACCATTGGTGCCCGAGGGGGCAATATCAGAAGTAGAAATTCTTCGCCTGAAGCGCTCAGAAAACGAAATAAAGGGTGAGTTAAGCACTACAGAACATTCCATCCCGCGCCTCAAGTCAGAACTGCAGGAAGCAAAGGATATGATTTTAGAAAACAATATAAAATATCAGTCAGAGGTCCTGACAGAGCACAATGAGGTGAAGGCTGATCTGGATCAAATTTCTGCATTACTTGCATCTATGGAAGACAGGGTAGCCAGGACCCACATTTACTCACCAGTCAAAGGCACGGTAAAACAAATTAAAATCAATACACTTGGAGGTGTTATACGTCCGGGTATGGACTTGATAGATATTGTCCCCACAGAAGATCGCCTGCTTGTCGAAGCCCAGATCAGGCCATCAGATATCGCTTTTTTACACCCGGGACAGAAAGCGATGATCAAGTTAACAGCCTATGATTATTCGATATACGGAGGCTTGGAGGCCGATCTCGCTCACATTAGCGCAGATACTATTTATGATCCGGAAAAGGAACAGGATTTCTATATTATTCGCTTAATTACCGATAAAAATAGTGTTGCACACGGTGGACAGAGTCTGGATATTATTGCCGGCATGGTCGTTGATGTTGATATATTAACGGGGGAAAAATCAGTACTGGATTACATTCTTAAACCGATTTTAAAAACCAGGGATAAGGCAATGAGGGAACGATAGTGAGATTAAAGTATTTTCATTGATGAATGAGTAATGAGTGATGATCTGCTAATAGTCTGCCCTGGTCAGCAATTATTTACGATGCTGAACTCAGCTTTATCGACTGAATTTTCCATACATGAATGTATCTCCGAATTACCCACGTTGAATGAGATTGAGTCAATATCACCTTCATTGATAATCATTGACGCAAACCTGTTTGATAAAAATCCTGAAAAAATTCTTGCCTGTTTCGGGGCAGGTTATAAGTCCCTTATCTATGGGGGTGACTGGTCCGACAGTAAACAAATTAAAGCATACACCGAAGGGATGTCCGGGTATTGTGTTGAAAACGCAAAGGCAGTCATTTTAATGGAAGCAGTAAAAAGTATTTTGAAAGGGGATATCTGGATTAAACATAATCTAATATCGACAGTGATTAATTCTTTACTTCAACGAAAACAGGATGATGTAAGTAAAAAATATTTTGAAAATAATCTGTCCGAACTGTTATCGGGAAGGGAACTGGAAGTGGTCGAGCGTGTGCAAACAGGGGAAAGTAATAGGGAAATTGCTGATAAATTGTGTATTTCTGAAAGAACCGTTAAGGCACACCTAAGTTCAACCTTTAAAAAGCTGAATGTACCAGATAGATTGCATCTTGTTGTTTTTTTACAACGATATTCAATGTAGATTAAGTTCTATTTAATGATATGATGTGGTGTTAATGTTGACATCTGGTCTACGTAGTAATTAAACTGCGCGAGTAGTTAAGCTTAATTCAAACAAGGGGTTAAATAGGGATCATTATGTCGGTTAGCAACACTACAAAGCATTATGAAGATGTGAGATATCTTCCTGTGACAATCTCGTGTGGTAAATTAGTTCTTTCTGTTGTTTTAAGTCTTGGTTTTTCAGTCGTATCCGCAGAAACCTTACAAGAAGTAGTCGATTTTACCGTTCATAACAGTCCCGACGTGCGCGCGACTGCGGCTGATAGACGTGCGGTTGAGCAGGAAATTGAGCAAGCACGTGCAGGCTATTTCCCCAGGATTGATTTGGATGCTGGCTATGGCCATGAAACGACTAATAATCCAGGTACGCGTGTAAGAGTCGGGGGCAGTGTAAGTCAGAGCAGAGAAGAATTTGGTCTTGTCCTCGACCAGATGATCTTTGACGGTTTTTTAACGAAAAATGAAGTAAGACGACATACCGCTCGTACCAATTCTAGAGCACATACTGTGCATGGGCAGGCTGAAATAGATTCACTCAATGCTGTCAGGGCCTATCTCAATCTGCAAAGACGTGGCGAATTGGTAGAGTTAGCAGATGAAAATCTGGAAATACATCGTCGTACCAATGACCAGGTAGCTCTACGAGGTGAGCAAGGGGTTGGTCGTATGGCAGATACTGAACAATCACTTGCCCGATTATCCAGAGCAGAAACAAATATACTTGCTGAAAAAGGAAACTTTCAGGATGAAACTGCAAACTTCGTCCGTGTGGTAGGGAGACCCCCATCCGAACTCGAGGAGGCATACAATCCCAGTGATGCCCTCCCTGCCAATGTCGAAGATGCAGTACAGTTGGCAATTGCAAATCATCCTACTATAAAATCTGCCACGGCAGATCTTGAATCAGCCTATGCACAACGTGACACAGCAAAGGCAGCATACGCTCCCAGGGTTAACCTTGAGTTTGGCGCGAGACACGATCATGATATTGATGGTCAAACTGGTGTGGATGAGCATTATTCTACCATGCTGAGGTTGCGCTATAACCTGTTTAATGGTGGCAGGGATAAGGCACGAATAAGTGAAACTGCACATCAGATTGACCAGGCTAAAGATATTCGTGATTCTGCTATACGACAGGTAGAACAAAGCACACGTTTGTCCTGGGATGCTTATGATACGGCAACCAAGCAATTATATTTTTTTGAATTGAACCGTGACGCAACAATAAAAACACATAGTGCATACAAGCAACAGTTTAAACTTGGTCAACGTACATTGCTTGATCTACTGGACTCTGCAAATGAAATGTTTGTTGCAAAATCTGATTTTGTCAATACAGGATATGATCAGCTTCTTGCGATGTATCGCATACTGGCAAGCATGGGAATGATACATTCAACATTAGGTGTTGAATTGCCTGAAGAAACAGTATTGATTTCCGCTAACTAGTCACTGTTGTAGTTTTACTCCAAGTAAACACCTTACATCAGAATACGCCTCCGTCCCATAAGGGACTGGGAAAAGGGATGGTTAGTATTTGTATATTACTTTGTCAGAAAATAATTCTTGATTACCCTACTATATTCATAGGGTTAGTCACGTCCATGAACAAGATATATGGTAAATTGGAGCACTTGAATGAAGGGAAGTAGTCCCCCCACTAAACAGTTACTGGACTTCTTTGATTTTACGGATACATTTAGTATAGGCGATAACGATAATGCAGACTAAGGTCTAGGGCGTGCCATGACCAAAAGAAAAGAATACTCAAAGGAGTTTAAACAGAAAGCCGTAAAACTTGCTAAATCTGCTGATCTAAATATTAGTCAGGCTGCCCTCAAACTGGGGATCAGTAACAGTATACTAGGCCGCTGGACTCGAGAGAATACAGATGGTGGGGCAGGGGCCTTGACTAAACATGACAAAAGTAATGATGAAGAAGTCATTGAACAAAAGCGAGAAATTGAACATATTTTAATCATCGACGACGACGAAGACTATAGAAAGCTGACAGCCAGAAGGCTTAATCGCTCCTTTCCGAACATATCAATAGAAGAAATTGATCCAGTCAATAATGAAATACCTGACAAGCATTTTTGTTGGGACAAAATTGATTTAATCATCCTGGATTATGATTTTGGTCTTGATTATACCGGCCTGGACTGGTTTAAAATATTTAACACTAAAGAAATGCCAGCAACTATTCTTATGACTGCTCAAGGCAATGAAGAGGTGGCAACTAAAGCGATCAAAATAGGCATTGATGATTATATTGTTAAAGAACATTTCCATGAAAAAGAATTAATGGAATTAATTAAGAAATGTGTATCAAATAAAAAAAAGAGAGAAGCAAAAGTATCTGATATTAAAAATAAAAGTATTGTTTTTAACAAATCAAATTTTATTCAAAAGCTACAATTAATAACAAATGAAAAAGATACAACAAACAATTTATTATTAATTAACCCGGAAGCATACCAACAAATAGGTGGAGATGCAGGGATCCGCCATCAGGATAGTTATATTAGATACGTTACTGATTGGATTTATGCTTATATGACATTAAACAATATTACTTCTAATATATTCGTCTATAGAGAGGAATATATCGCAGTGATACTCGAAACATACAGATGTGAGCGACATGTCAAAGCTATCTGTGAACAATTAAATAAACAAACCCACACCATTGGTACGGAAAAATATCCATGTTCAATAAACGTTGGTGTTATAAGTCCTCAACACTTTGAAGAAAATGAATTTAATAAGACTGATTATGAGTTGTTATCAATTGCGCTGGTTCTATGTAAGGCAGCTAAAGCCGATGAAGAAAATCAGGTCTGTAATTATGGTGAGATAGATGTAGAAGACACTGAAATAATTCATGGCGCTCATGACAGTGCTAAAGTAGCAATAGATTTTGATATCAAAAGAGCAGTCGAAGATGGAAGGGTTTCAGCTAATTATCAGCCATGGGTCTATGTTTTGTCCGATGAAAAAGTCGACGTTAAAAACATCTATGACGTGAGAGTTGAGTTTATTGATGTGAAAGGAAATAAAATACCACAGCAAATTTTATTTAAAATACTAGACAATGCCTTTGCAAAACGCATTGTAGATA
>CAZDFI010000043.1:0-11635 GCA_964504725.1 uncultured Enterobacteriaceae bacterium | reverse complement strand
TTGAAGAACAGTGCTAATCAATTGATGGAGTTAGCTAATAATAAAGATAAACAAGTTAATTTCAAGCTGTGCATAAAAATAACCTTGAGTACGTTTTCTGATCCAGTATTTATTCCCTGGTTACGCAATCTAATGGCTGAGACAAAATTACCCAATGGCTGTCTACTATTTGAAATCGAGGCGGAGCCATTTATAAGGGATACTGAACAGTGTAAAAAATTAATTAAAAAACTCAGAAAAGAATTTGATATTAAATTTGTTTTAACTAATATCTCCAATGTATTTGTTTATCGTAAAATACGTGAGCCTAAAATTTTTAGTTATGTGAAATTAAATATAAAAACCCTGATATTTGGTGCGCCAAGAGATCCTCTTGTAGAATTGATAACAGAAATAAATAAAAATGGTTCAGAAATAATCGCTATTAATGTTGCAGATGCTGAATCATTAACTTTCGTAACAGAATTTGAAGTAGACTATATACATGGTTATTTGGTGGGGAAACCATATAACGATGTAATATCAGATAGTGAAGGCGATCTTATTTGCGTGATTTGATAGAGTGTTATCTAACGATATAAATAAAATTAATTAACTTTAGTGAGCTGCCAGCAAACTGCAGATATTGATAATTACTACCAATAGAATGGTGCCGGATGAGGGACTCGACAATTTTGTCTGGACGACTACATGGATGTAGGAGGTACGATTCCAGGGAAGGAATCGGTAGAGTCGAGTCTGGAACAGAGACCGAGAGCAACGTCTGGAACAGTTGCCGAACAAAATTGGACAGCTTTAGCTGCCCGTAGGGCTATGACCATGGAAGGTCATAGTCAGCGCTCGACCAATGGAGATGCACGAGAGTTCGCCATAGTGGCACAGTTTTCAGGGTAGCAATGATATTGTTTTTGTATATGAATGGTGCCGGATGAGGGACTCGAACTCTCGACCTTCCGCTTACAAGGCGGGTGCTCTACCAACTGAGCTAATCCGGCATTAGACTGATGTAACAGAAGGTGCGCAGAGTATATATATTTGCCTGCCGGATCAAATATTTCTTGGCAATAATTCTTTAGCAACTGGTTCCCCAGTCCGGTAGAATGCCCCCTCAAAAATAGCTAATGAGGATAATATTTGTGTCAAAAGTTGGTTTTGTCAGTCTCGGTTGTCCAAAAGCACTGGTCGATTCTGAGCGTATTCTTACGCAGCTACGTGTTGATGGTTATGATATTGTAAATTCATATGATGGCGCTGATGTCGTTGTTGTTAATACCTGCGGATTTATTGATAGTGCCAGAGATGAATCACTTGAAGCGATTGGTGAAGCCATCAATGAGAATGGTAAGGTAATTGTGACCGGTTGTCTGGGGGTATATGAAGATCAAATTCGGAAAGCACATCCAGATGTCCTTAGTGTTACTGGCCCACAACAATATGAGCAAGTCGTTTCCGCAGTCCACCAGCATGCGCCTCTATCAGCACATGACCCCTATACTGACTTAGTCCCTGAGCAGGGGATTAAATTAACTCCCAGACATTATGCCTATCTGAAAATATCGGAAGGATGCAACCATAAGTGTAGTTTTTGCATTATTCCATCCATGCGCGGAAAACTGGTCAGTAGAGTCATTGATGATGTAATGAGCGAGGCAGAAGCACTTGCGAGGGCAGGTGTGCAAGAATTACTGGTGATTTCACAGGACACCAGTGCCTATGGTTCTGATATTAAATATCAACAGAGCGATTGGCGAGGGAAAACATATAAATCCGATTTCGTGGATCTTTGTCAGGCTCTGGGCGAGTTGGGGATCTGGGTACGTTTGCATTATGTCTATCCCTATCCCCATGTGGATAAAATTATCCCATTAATGAGTGAGGGAAAGGTCTTGCCCTATTTAGATGTGCCTTTTCAGCATGGCAGCCCGCGCATTCTTAAACTCATGAAACGACCTGCTGCCGCTGAAAACACATTGCATAGAATCAAGACATGGCGGGATATTTGTCCTGACATCACGATTAGATCAACATTCATTGTAGGATTCCCTGGTGAGTCAGAAGAAGATTTTGATGAATTACTTGAATTTCTGGATGAGGCCCAGCTAGATAGAGTAGGGTGCTTTAAGTATTCTGATGTAGATGGCGCCGGGGCCAATGACCTGCCCAATGCCGTTCCAGAAGAAATCAAAGAAGAACGTTGGGAAAGGTTTATGGATAAACAAAATCAGGTCAGTGCAAAAAAACTGGAAAATAAAGTCGGCAAGACACTTGAAGTGTTAATTGATGAAGTGAACGAAAATGAAGCCATTGGACGCAGTCATGCCGATGCGCCTGAGATTGATGGACAGGTCATCATTGAAAATGCCAGTAATCTACATCCTGGTGATCAGGTCAACGTACTCATCGAGACATCAGGGGACTACGATCTTTGGGGTAAAATTGCCAAGTGATCTGTTAATCTCGTAAGAGGGCATCGAGTTGATCGACAGCTTCAACCCAGTCAGAATCCTCATCATAAGACTCCTTGAGGAAGTCGGCCTGTGACCGTGTCCAGAAGTCCGCTTCCCAAATTGGCGTACTCGAAGGAATACCCTTATTTTTGAGAATAAAACTTTCTATATCCGGGTCATTATTTGACAGCCCAATCTGCAGAAAAAGATCTTTAACGAGATGTAATGAAGTATCCATAAATAATCTCCAATTTAAAATCATCTGTTTCTATCTACAGGGATAGTACTTAAAATGATAAAAATCAAATTAACTGAAACAAACATGTGGCAATACCACTATAAACCAGATCCATGACATCAAATCCGGATTATCACCCACTTGCAGATCGTATGCGGCCGCAGACGGTAGATGAATTTGCCGGACAGCAACATATTCTGGCCCCTGAGAAACCATTAAGGGTTGCCATTGAAAATGGTCGTTTACATTCCATGGTCTTTTGGGGTCCACCTGGTACAGGTAAGACAACACTTGCTCGAATCATTGCAAACTCATGTGAAGCTCAATTTATTTCACTTTCAGCCGTACTTAGTGGTGTGAAGGATATTCGTGCTTCAATTGAGCAAGCAAAGCAATATCGGGAAGTTTATGAAAAAGATACCGTTTTGTTTGTCGATGAAGCACATCGTTTCAATAAATCTCAACAAGATGCATTTCTACCTTATGTCGAAGATGGCACGGTAACTTTTATTGGCGCTACAACTGAGAACCCGTCTTTCGAATTAAATAACGCGCTTTTATCACGCGTGAGAGTTTATGTTTTAAAGCCACTGGAAGTAGATGACATTAAGAACATATTGCTAAAGGCATTAACGGATAAAGAAAATGGTCTTGCAGATCAAGGCCTGACACTAGAAGACGTAGCGATGCAGAAATTAGCAGAGATTGCTGATGGCGATGCGCGAAGAGCATTAAATCTATTGCAGATCGCATCTGATTTGGCAGAGGGAGATGTAATTAGTGATCACTTGATTGAGGAAGTTGTGAGCGGTGGTGGCGTGCGTCGTTTTGATAAAGGCGGCGAAGCCTTTTACGATCAAATATCGGCACTACATAAATCAGTTAGAGGTTCTTCACCCGATGCATCATTATATTGGTATGCCCGAATGTTAGATGGCGGCTGTGATCCGCTTTACATTGCACGAAGAGTGGTGCGCATGGCCTCAGAAGATATTGGCAATGCCGATCCACGCGGCTTACGCATAGCCCTGGACGCATGGGAGACCCAGGAACGTTTGGGATCACCGGAAGGGGAGCTGGCGATTGCTCAGGCAATCGTTTATCTGGCTTGTGCTGCCAAAAGTAATGCTGTCTATAAAGCCTACAATACCGTCATGAGTGATGTTAAAAATAGCGCATCCCATGAAGTTCCACTGCATTTGCGTAATGCACCGACCACACTCATGAAGGAACTCGATTATGGTAAGGAATATCGTTACGCGCATAATGAACCGGAGGCTTATGCAGCAGGCGAGCATTATTTTCCCGACGATGTGCAAGAACAGCACTATTACCATCCCGTTGATCGCGGCCTGGAAATCAAGATAGCTGAGAAGCTTGCGAGGCTAAGGATCCTGGATAAAGAAGCCAGGTATAAACAAGCGAAAAAAAGCAATTAGGCTATTTATATCGAAAATAGCTTTGCACGAGCCACCCTGGCTCAACAAAGCGACAAAACACAAAAATGCGATTTGTGTGTTTGTTCCAAAATCAAAAACTTAATGTTTCTGAATTTGACCCGACTTCCCTGTCGGGTGAGACTTTCGGGCAAAAGTCTCATAAAATACCCGCTAATTTTAACCCCAATAGACTCGGACGGACTTTCAAACACGTGACTCAACTAGCTTTCATTGCTGCAGGTGGTGCAACAGGTGCATTGTTGCGCTATTGGATGTCCAGTGGCATTTATGCCTTGTTAGGCAGGGGATTTCCATACGGCACATTAACAGTCAATATCGTTGGCTCATTGTTCATGGGTTTTCTATATGTGTTTATGATCGAAAGAATGGATGTTAGCGTTGAATGGCGTGCGGCACTAATGATTGGTTTACTGGGTGCATTTACGACCTTTTCAACGTTTTCAATTGAGACTTTGAACCTGCTTGAATCAGGAGAGCAGTTGAAAGCAGCGTTGAATGTCATTTTTAGCGTCACGCTATGCCTGGTTGGTTGTTGGCTAGGCATGATTGTCGGGAGAAACCTATGAATGAGTCTGAAGTTACTATCGTTAGAGTCTATTTGCATGAAGCCAAGGCACACATGCAAGAGCTACTGCAATACTTACATGATGAAAGCAAAGTGCAGGGTGTTACTGTGTTCCGTGGCATTACAGGATTCGGTAGTTCAGGAGAAATGCATTCATCGTCATTGATAGATATGTCGCTTGATTTACCTATCATCATTGAATTTTATGATGAAATCGAAAAAGTGGCGTCTATAATCGAACATTTAAACACCATCATAAAGCCTGGCCATATTGTTTACTGGCCTGCAAAAATGAATCTATAAAAATAAATAAGGATAGTTGTACTCATGCTGGATCCACAAATTTTAAGAAATGAAATAGGGCAAGTTGCGAAAGCGTTGGCAAAGCGGCACTACACACTTGATGTTGCCGCAATTGAAACGTTGGAAGAAAAACGTAAAGCAGTGCAAGTAAAAACGCAAGCGTTACAGCAACAAAGAAATTCACGCTCAAAAGAAATCGGCAAGGCAAAAGCGCAAGGAGATGATGTTCAGCCTCTACTTGATGAAGTGGCATCATTAGGCGACGAACTAAAAAGCAGTGAAGATGAACTGAATGAAATTCAAAAGGAATTAAATGAGATCGTCATGGGGATTCCGAATATTCCTCATGATTCAGTCCCCGAAGGACAGTCTGAAGATGATAACGAAGAAATCCGTCGTTGGGGTGAACCAAAGAAATTAGATTTTGAGATAAAGGATCATGTTGATCTGGGAGAATTCATGGGTCTGCTGGACTTTGAGGCAGGCGTACGTATTGCCGGTACACGATTCTCGGTCATGCAAGGTGCCATTGCCAGACTACACAGAGCCTTGATTCAATTTATGCTAGATACGCATACAAGTGAACATGGCTATACAGAACTGAATGTACCCTATCTCGTTAATGCAGATAGTTTACTAGGGACGGGGCAATTACCGAAATTTGAAGAAGATTTGTTTCACATTGAGGGACACGACCTCTACTTGATCCCGACAGCAGAAGTGCCTGTCACAAATCTGGTCAGAGACCAGATACTCTCGGCAGAATCCATGCCACATAAATATGTTTGCCATACGCCTTGTTTTCGAAGTGAAGCAGGTTCCTATGGCAAAGATACCCGTGGCATGATCCGTCAACATCAGTTTGAAAAAGTTGAGTTAGTACAGATGGTCAAAGCAGAGGATTCTTACGCTGCCCTTGAAGAATTAACAGCCCATGCAGAAGAAATTCTACAATTGCTAGAGCTGCCTTATAGAGTCGTGACGCTTTGCGGCGGGGACATTGGATTTTCAGCGACAAAGACCTATGACATAGAAGTCTGGTTACCCGGCCAGGAAAAATATCGTGAAATTTCTTCCTGTAGTAATTTTGAAAGTTTCCAGGCACGCCGTATGAAGGCACGCTGGCGTAATCCTGACACCGGCAAACCGGAACTTATTCATACACTCAATGGCTCAGCACTCGCTGTAGGCAGAACTCTCGTTGCTGTTCTGGAGAACTATCAAGACAGTAAAGGGCGGATAGACGTACCTGAAGTTTTAAGACCTTATATGGGTGGTCTGGAAATCATTGGTTGAATATTTGTAATAGCAAATACCGCGGGCATTTCCAGGTCCTTTAAATAGGACGCTTAAGCGGGGAAGGTTAATTAAATCAATGGGATACGCGCAATAGTATCTCTAGTGATCTATCAATTATGTTCAGGCCGGTATAAAAGTGGGGCGAAAAACGTATCCCCCCCAGTCGATTTGCACAAACCACCTTGTTTTTCATTAAGTTAGTGTAAATCTCAGTATTATCTTTAGACTCAATTTTAAAGGTGACAATACCTGCACGGCGATACTCTTCCGTTGGACTTAAGATATTTATCTCATCTATATTATTAAGTATATCAATAAGATAAGAAGTATTCTTAAGAATCAACTTTTCAACATGTTCCATGCCAATCTCATCGAATAATGAGAGGCTGGCCGATAAAGCGTGAATACCAAGCATATTCGGGCTTCCACATTCAAAACGTCGTGCATTCTTCGCGGGAGTCCATTCTTTATTTGTGAAATCCGAAGTGTCTTCAACCATATGCCAGCCAAATTGATTTAATCCAAGCTGGTCACGAATTTCTGATCGACAGTAGAATAGGGCGATGCCTTCCGGCCCACACATCCATTTGTGTGCATCAGCCATGACAAAATCAGCATTTATCGCCTGAATATCAAATCGATGTGCACCAATGCTCTGAATAGCATCGACACAGAAATAGATATTATTGTCCCGGCAAAACTGCCCAAGTTTGGCTAAATCCAGCTTTAATCCGCTCCCATATTGCACAGAACTCACCGTCAGCAAGCGCGTATGCTCATCACAAGCGCTGATTAAGGCAGATTCCGGGTATTCAAGGTCATTAGATTCGACAGTAGGTGGCATAATGTCGACTTCACAGAATTCTACGCCATGTTTAGCCTGCGCCTCCCATACAATGCGATTTGAGGGAAATTCTTGATCTGTACTGACGATATTGTCGCCATCACACCAATCAATACCACACGCAACGACAGACAATGCCTCTGATGTATTTTTCAGTAAAGCGATATCATCAATTGATGGGGCGTTCAGTAATTCCTTAATTTGGTTTCTGAGCTTTGTTTCAATCCCTAACCAATCTGAATACCTGGTGGCACCTGAATGAACATTTTCATCGGCAAACTGTTTAACAGCGTTTGCCGTACGTACTGGCCAGGGCGACACAGCCGCATGGTTCAAATATTGAATGTCTGGGTCAATCAGGAACTCTGAATGAATGATAGATTCTAGTGACATATGTGTAATATATATAGAACGTGAGGTAGAAGTATATACATTCTCTCTGCGATTGTTCGGTTGCATTAATTGCTCCTGTCTCAATAATGGAGTGTCTTATTTTAGGCATGACCAAGGAAACCGGCTTTCTTTCAGCATTAAATAGACATCCGAGTTCTTGGGTAGAAAACGTTTAAAATTACCCCATTTAGGTTACATACAAACAGAGGATGAGCTACTACAATTTATATTCCTTTCTCTTATATCTTCGTAGAACGACATAAGGTTTTACGAATACTCCTTGGGGGAGGAGTGGTGATATGAGACATATAATAGTTTTTCTGCTGTTAGTGCCTTTTTCTGCCATCGCTAATGATGCCCAGCCTTGCCATGACCATCTCAAATTCGGTCTAAAAAAAATAAGCAACATCAAATATACCAGGAACTCTGTAGGGGTGGCTATGCAGTTACAGTTGCTGAGTATCATCCCTTATAAAATAGTATGGAGGTCGTACTATGAAAAATATCGTTATTTGTTGTGACGGAACCGGTAACGAGTACGATAAAAATAATACTAATGTTATAGGTGCCTATGCGGTAGCCAAAAAAACTGATAAGCAGATTGTATTCTATGATCCTGGAGTAGGTACTGGCGGATGGGAATATTCGGAAAGCACTGGTGATCTGAAGGCCAAACATGATCAGGCAACTGGTCATGGCTTACAAAAAAACGTGGAGGACGCCTACGCTTTTCTTATGGAAGTATATGAATCCGGTGATAAGATTTATTTATTCGGTTTTAGTCGTGGTGCATTTACCGTCCGTTCACTAGCAGGCATGCTCTATAAATGTGGGCTTCTACCGTCTGATAACGACAATCTTCTTGAGTATGCTTCCAAAATTAGCAACACTTCTGGTAATAAGCCAATCGCCGACGGTTTCAAAGCAACATTCTGTCGCCCTTGTCCAGTTCACTTTATTGGTGTTTGGGATACTGTCTCGTCGTTAGTTATGAATGCCGGAAAGAAATGGCATAACACCACACTTAATCCTGAAGCTAAAAATGGCTACCATGCGTTGGCTATTGACGAGCGACGCAAAGACTTTCCTCCCTGTATGTGGGACGAGTCGCAGTTAGCAGCCAACCAGAAAATTGAGCAAGTCTGGTTTGCCGGGGTACATTCAGATGTGGGTGGTTGGTATGACGAACGTGGCCTCTCAGATATCACTTTACAATGGATGATTGATAAAGCTAAGACCTGTGGACTCAAGGTAGATGATACGTTGCTCGCACGACGCGTTGGTAACCCACACGATATGAAGCACGAATCCTATACTGGATTTTGGAAATTTCGAGGGACCCATAAGCGAAAAATACCGGAAGGTGCTTTAATACATCAAAGCGTATTCGATCGGAAGAAAAGAAGATCAAATAATTATAAACCTAAGAATCTTCCAAAATCTTATACGAAGGTTCAATAAACTGTAAACAATATAAAGAAGGATCAAAGACATGCCATTATCAAAATCACAAGAGGATGAAATTAAAGGTCGTATATTGAGAATGTTCATGGATACTATTAATACTTTTGAATTGCTCGCTGAAAATTCAGCATTATACTTTGGTAAGAATTCCTATCAAATAGAAGATGCTATTAATGAATATCTTCAAGATTTTATATACGAACCTGATGGGAAAGAGCGCGTGCATCCTAAAGTATTAATATATAAAACATCAAGGGTCAATCTGCAGAGTGCGGGGTTTTATGGTGCTCAACTTGACATTAAAGAGCGGCAGGTAACTGAGTCCAACTCTGAGCTGAGAGAAAGCATTCTAAGTAGAGTAACTGGAACTTTTAAGTCACCGTTCAAGAAATGGGCAGATCGAATTAACAACTTTCTTGGAAGCCTTGGTGTTACCGGGGTTGGTGAGGCCCTTAAAGAGTTTAAAGATTGTATGAAAAATGAACTACCTGGGAAATAAAATATAACAATGCAAATTAACACGGACAATTTTCTACAGGGCTACAGATATTTGTATTGTTCAGGAGTTCCGACTAACTGAATATCAAGTTATAAATAATAGTGAAATATTAGAGACCTACTTTAATATCAGAGATGAAAGAGGTGTGGTATTTGGATATAATTATCATGAAGTTGAAAAGCCACTAGAAATACTTCTTAACATATGGCGTGAATTAGATAACAGATTTATCCTTAACTAATCTAAATATTAGTCTTTCATCCTACCTAACAAATCAATCTCAATAGTTACTCGGTAGTTATGGCTTGACAAGCCAAACGGGTCTTATTCTTTCTCAGTGGCGATTTTGACTTATGCTCTGTTATTACTTCTTTATATAAATCGTACCTGCTTCAATTATGCCGATCCGACGTATTACGTCACAATTAGACTATTTTTGTGATAGTTGATTGTTTCACTAACTGATTTTAATGATTTCATTTAATCACAAAATTATTGAATGACGAATACATTGACTAAATAAACTATAAAAACAATGAGATACACTTAATATGAGTGTATATCTCTGAATGCCGTGTGAAGTTATTAAGTCCATCATTAGATTGGCATGTTTCATGCTATATAGATACCAGGAAACTATGTAATAGGTTTTAAAAAGCATTATGATGCCCCGGTGAACTCCTATTACAAATCGACAGACTTGATTACTAATCAATGAATTAAATACTTTAGGGGATTTTTTACAATGAAAAATAAACAACAGGGCTTTACCCTTATCGAACTGATGATCGTGGTTGCCATCATCGGTATTTTGGCGGCAGTCGCATTGCCTGCCTATCAGGATTACACCAACAGGGCAAAGGTTTCAGAGCTGCTTCTTGCCGGGGCTGATGCCAAGATAAAAGTCTCAGAATTTGCCCAGGTAAAAAGTACCTTAGTCGGT
Organism: uncultured Enterobacteriaceae bacterium; assembly: GCA_964504725.1. GTDB lineage: Bacteria > Pseudomonadota > Gammaproteobacteria > Eutrophobiales > Eutrophobiaceae > SMWN01. The sequence continues at coordinate 1,180 of CAZDFI010000043.1, read as the reverse complement.
TCTGGGTCAGGTCTAGTTATCCTTACCGCAGGGAAAAACGTAGGTTCTGGTTCGATAGGAGTCAATACCGGGATTATATCGGTTACTGGCTCACTTTTTCCTGTTGTCACACGTATTACAATATCACCAGTGATGGATACAGCAACTGGCGTGCTCGTATGGACATGCACAGGGATACCGAGCAAGTATATGCCTTCATCATGTAGGTGATGATAATTCTTGTAAATTACGTTTAAGTAAACACATATAGATGGCGCGCCCGGAGAGATTATGACCTACACACCGCGCTTTATGATTCGAAAAAATGTGAACTAGTTCACAAAGTTCAAAAAATGACAGATAGAAAATAATTTTAGACTCATTCTCTTTTCAGGCACTGATTTTTACAATTTCTACTTTTATGAAATACTGTGCACATGTAATTGAGACATTCACCCATATTGATTGAACAAATTGGAGTAGAAAGGTATGTCAAACTCACTGGTGGTATACTTGCTGGAGGTGGGTAGTGCGATCTTTCCCTGAGCGATGAGGAGCTCGGCAACACGAAGCCGTGTAAAGTTCCCTTGAACGATACTCAAGATATCGCCGCTAGCGCCGGCGGGATTACCGCGCCTGCTGAATTCAGCACGCCGAAGGCCTCCGGCTACATGGTTTCTCCCCTCTACGATTCGATCTTTTTTATCGGCTCACCGCTGATCGCGCTGGCCATTGGCCTGGGGCTGGGATATATCTGGTTTCCTGCCTTGCTAAATCCGAAATATGCCATTAAAGGCGGCGAGGATTGGATCATATTGTTCATTGCTGTGTGGACGTATTCGCATCTTTGCGCTGTGGTATTTCGCAGCCACGTGAACCAGAAGATATACGCTCAGTTCAGATACCGTTTCACGGTCGTCCCGGTCGTCCTTTTTATCTGCTTCCTCATTTCAGATAAGATGTTGGTTACGGGATTTGTCGTTACAGTGTATTGGGACATTTATCACACTAGCATGCAGAATTTCGGCTTTTGCCGGATTTACGATGCAAAGCTTGGGAATCCCCCCGACAAGGGTCGCGGACTCGATATGATGATCAACCATTTCCTGTATATCGGCCCTATCTTTGCCGGAGCGAGCTTTGTCACAACCCTTAAGTTTGTCGAGAGGTTCGCCACGGTTGGTTGGTACGAACCTATCCA
>CAZDFI010000042.1:13267-20423 GCA_964504725.1 uncultured Enterobacteriaceae bacterium | reverse complement strand
ATGAGCAATGATTGTGGCATTTGTACTGAAGTCGGTATTTCCACCTGTATGGTCACCATGCCAATGTGTATTTAATACAAACCTGGGCTGTCCCGGTTTTAACCTGGCAAGTGCTGCCCTTATTTTTTCATTCATTTCTGAAAATTGATCATCCACGATCAAGATGCCGTCATCACCAATGGAAACGCCTATATTACCCCCGGCAAAACCATGAATGCCTTCAAGCATATATATATTGCCACTGACATGAATCGTCTTTAGTCCAACATCGGTGAAATCTCGTGAATAAACAGCTTGGGAGAAGAGTAATGAAATGATAATAATTTTTAGGTCATTAAGCGTATATTTCTTCATAATTCACCTACCTTAATAAAAATCATCACCATGTTTGTTGTGTTTCCGGACATTCGAGAAGCTCACGTACGTTTGCTTCTATAATTCGATAACCTACATTGCCAGTCAGACGTTACCTGTCCTCATTAAAGATCAGGGTTGGGCTGGCACGAACATGGCTATCAAGTGCACGCTGCATATGTTCGCTTAACTCCGCGTAGGCTTTTCCATTAGTTCAGTCAAAGTGATTTCCTCTGCGCAGTTAAACGTTTTAAGTCATCTCGAATAATATCAATACTGCATCACGAATATCGAAGAATAGTGATATGGCTATCGTTATCAGCAGTAGCGCAATATAAATCCCGTAAGGTGTTTTAAGTTGTCCTGTCTTACTTTTAAACTCAGTAATGATCAAAAAAATTGCTAATGGTAGCCACAGGATAATGTGCGCCAATCCGATGAGTGGTACTGATTGAGTGAGTTCGAATATATAGATAGCAAGGGGCAGTGATAGTAGCAATGTCACCAGGACAGCCCATGCGGTTTTATGTCTCCAGACAAAGATTATGGATGATAAAAATATTACCAGCATCCAGTTCATCCATATTTTTACGGCAGGTGACGATGCTGCATTGATAGCAGCGTCCATCTCTTCCATTATTAGAACCTCACTATGTTTCTCATCATTGATAAAATTATTGAAAATATTTGCTGATTGAATTTAGCCATGTATAGGGATATTGCAAACTGGTTTTCACTTTTAACCTTTTTCATTGACTTCGACACTGCCAGTCACATTTAATGCGCGTCCATTCGGATTTTCCATGAAAAACAAACACACCTTATTATTCTCTTGCAGATTGCCACAAGAAATATGATATGACGTTGATATCATTTTAACTTACAGGAATTGATTTACGCGTTGTTCAGACTTGCTTTTCTTCAGCCCAGTTACCCGCCTGTTTTGCACAAGCGCGTATTTTTTCAGCACGTTGAGCTGGGTCACCTGTGATATTCAGTTCTGGATTACGACTGTCATCTAGAAAGAGCTTAACTACTGCATACACTTCATGTGGTCTGCCATTTTTCGCTACCCAACAGTCTGCCTGATCCTCTAGTATAGTTGGGTAGGCTTCAGGCGGTAGAATTATATGATTAAGGTGTGCATGTGCTCTGGCATGTTCTATAAAAAAACCGCAGGCTGTACCGATCTCTTCACAGGAATCAGGGTTGTATAGCACCATAACACGGTCAGCAGGCTGTGTCCTTATCCTTGCGATGTATGGTAGTCTTGAATCAGGAATTCCCCAATACAACTCTGCGACTACATTTTCACTAAATAAATTACTCAGAAGCAAGACAAAAAATAACATCGGCCATATTAAAATACGACCTGAGAAAGTAGAGTATTTTGATAGAAATATAATGCCTTTTGTCATCTATATTGAGAGAGCTTGTTTGGTTACTATCTGCTGAATATAGACCGCAATACATAAATAGCAAGATCCGGGTGGGTCATCTTTGATAATCGTGCTAGATTTCAAAGATGAATAATTACAGGCAAATGGCGGGCGTAATTAATTACCTGAATGCCCATTACACTGAGCAACCATCTTTGGAAAAACTGGCAGGTGTAGCAGGTTTAAGCAAGCATCATTTTCAACGTAAGTTCACTGCCTGGGCGGGTGTTTCGCCGAAATCGTTTTTACAGCATTTAACACTGGAGAATGCCCGGGGCCTGCTGAGGCAGGGTAGTAGTGTTATGGGTGTGGCACATCATTCAGGTTTATCCGGGGCATCGCGTTTACATGATCTCTGTGTAACTTTGGAGGCTGCATCGCCTGGAGAAATTAAACAGGGTGGGGAAGGGCTGGAAATTTCCTACGGTTTCGGTTTCAGTCCATTTGGTGAATGTCTGGTTGCGACTTCAGCACGCGGGATTGTTCATCTTGCCTTTGTTGATGATGACCAGAAGAAACAGGCCATTAATAACTTGCGTAATCATTGGCCGAAAGCAAACTTATTCCCTGACGAACAGGCAGCAAAGAATGTCATCCAAGATGTTTTTGATAATGACAATAATAATCAGCGATCATCAATACGTGCATTTGTAAAAGGAACTAAATTCCAGTTACGTGTATGGCGTGCGCTTTTACAAGTGCCGACAGGCAAATTGGTTACTTATGGGCAACTTGCAGAAAGTATAAAACAACCAGGTGCATCCAGAGCGATTGGTTCTGCATTGGGAAAGAATTCCTTGGCGTATCTTATCCCTTGTCATCGTGTCATTCGTAGTACTGGTGTCATCGGTAATTATCGCTGGGGACAAGGTCGCAAGCGGTTAATGATTACCCATGAATCCATGCACGAGGAATAAATGAAGGCCGGGCGTGTCATTAGGCAGGGAGCGAGTGTAGAATTACCCGATAAATAAAGTATCCTTTATACTTATAAAAAGGCCACTTCGGCTAACATTTTTAGTACGGAGGTAACTGGAGGCATCGTATGAAATGGCATGTGAAGAAATATTTTAAGATAGTGTTATTGTCTATGATGTTATCTTTATCATTTGCGCATGCGGGTGATTTGCCAAGATCAGATTCACCTGAAAATGCCAGGGTATACATTATCTCTCCAGCCGATGGAGATACAGTTAACCAGACCCTGACTGTTCAATATGGTTTGCAGGGTATGGGTGTCGCACCTGCCGGTGTGGATAAGAAAAATACAGGTCATCATCATCTGCTTATTGATGGCGAAACGTTACCTGTATTTGATAAACCCATGGGAAGCGAAGTAAAACATTTTGGTGGTGGTCAAACTGAAGCAACGATTCAACTTACTAAAGGCAAGCATACGCTCCAGTTGGTATTAGGTGATCATATGCATGTGCCTCATAATCCACCAGTGGTTTCTGAAAAAATAACTGTATTCGTTCAGTAGTCAATCTACTGAATCTTCAGGGCTTGATGTTCTTTCCAATCAAACCAGTTTTGTGGTGAGATTATATTCATTAGACGATCTATGGGCGACATGATAAAGAGATTGTAGTATCCATGTAGTTTCCTTAACCATGTAAGGTCACTACAGCGAAGGGAGACAGAATAACTGGCATCGTCATATACGACATGATGCCAATATCCACTGGGGATATACAATGTTTCTCCCGGCTCAAGTTTGACCTGATATCCCTGGACATTCTTCAATCCGGGAAACCGCTCGAAATCTGGTCGCTCTATATCAACGTAACTTCTGCAGGTGAATGGATAACGGTGCAGATTTTTTCCTTGCTCGTAGGGAAACAAATAAACAGTTTTTTTTCCATACATCGCTGTGTGAAGTACATGTGACATGTCGATATCAAAATGCATCTGTGTTACGGATCCCTTGCAACCAAAAAACATGAAAACAAAATTTCGTGATAGTCCATCAACCAGCGGCGGAAAAATAATGTCATCGACCAGTTCTGGTATCTCGGATTTGATGTTGTACAGAAACATGCGTAGATCTTGTGATGTTGTCATCACTGTGTTGATGTATTCGCCCAGGGAAATGGTCTTCAGTATGGACATGTAATGCTTGCCGGCTGCGACAAAGCTGTCGTCATAAACTTTTACCTGTTTATTGCCATGTTGTTCTTTGAAGAAGTCAGGGGTCCATTTTTCCAATGCCGGCCATGATTTTGCCAGATCCTTAATAACCAATGGTCTCAGGGGTTTGAAATATGAATCAGAGAAATCTTTCTTCTCGATTAATGATACCTTTTCGACAGGTGCCAGTTCCAGTACGGACACGGGATATTCAGGCTCTGGCCAGGAACTCACTGTAGGTATAGAGGATGTCCGCTTGTTCCCAGTGCAGAAAATGCCCGGCTCCGGGTATCATTTTGAATTCGCAATCAGGAATTCTTGATGAGGCCTTTTCGATGTCACCTGGATCAAGAATAGCATCGAATTCACCACTCAATATAAGTGTAGAAGCAGTGATGTTACTCAGATCAATAAAATCTTCGATATCTGTTGCCTGTTCGACAAACTCACAATGATCATAGAAACTGAGGAATTGTTCCCGACTCATGCCGCGAAACTGCTCAATAATCTGTTTCTTGTGTACCTCAGGTATGTGCTGACCAAATTTCTCTATCATCAGGGGGGCAATCTCGTCAGTTTTATCCCCATCAAACAGTTTCTGACCTGCCCTAATCACATCAATGACAGCCTTGCTGGGTTTTGCACCAAAACTACCCAGTATCATCTTATCGACCAGTTCAGGATGACGAGCTGCTAATGCGACTGAGATGATAGTACCCCAGGAGGCAGCTGCCAGGATCACTGTGCCGTTTCGGTTGGTTGTATTGACGATATGATGTAATACATCAACCTGCTCATCGAAAGTAATGCCGGGAGCACCGGATAAAATAGTTGCCCGTCCCTGCCCAGGCAGGTCAAAAACGACGACTGAATACTCTTCGACAAAGTGGCTTACGAATGAACGCCAGGCTGCCATGGTCTGTTTGGCTCCACTGATACAAACGATGGTTTTTTTCGCCTCTCCATAGATACGGTACGGCACAAGAAATCGCCCTAGACTGAGCTCCCCTTTAACAGTTTTCATTGGCTAATTATTAACTCGAGTAATTTGACAGTTCATTATGACAGGTTAAATACATTCGGAACATGCTCTAATGGTACGGCTTTGAAGCTCATTTCATCAAAAAGTTCATTATGACCCGTATTATAAAGAAATGTTCGAAAATGTGTCTATTTCATTCAGGAAATAGTTAACAGTTTTTGACCTGGGATCTCCTGTCAAGCAGTGATTACCAAAGCAAACTAGTTAAAAAGTACTGGTCAAAAAGGCATTTTTGATTGAGCTATTTTCTATTATCTCTGGAAAATCGAAAAAACACCCTATACGCATAGCAATGTTTTTAAATAAAGTCGTCAGTTAACCTCATCTTCTACATCAAGGATTTCTCCTTCGATGAGTGTGCCTTCTTTATCCTGGTGTCTTTCTTTTTTCCAGTTGGCGAGGATGATCGCCATAAGGCCGAGAATGATTTCATCAATGAAAGGAATAAAATCAGGAACCAGCAGGTCGATCAGAAATAAACTGGTCACCAGGAAAAATAGGTTCCTGAATTTTAACTGATTAGCATTCTTTAAAAATATTTCAATGATTGAAGTGGGGTTCATTTATGATAAATTTTCCTGGGTGTACCATGGCCTGTTTTATCCAAATACTGCCTTGATGTCCTCGAATTTCGCGACGATAGCATAGACGTTGGTATAACCCATTTCCTGTAACCTGGCCGCAACAAGTGATGCGCGTCCCCCGCCTGCGCAGTGAGTCAAAATCAATGTGTCAGGTTCTGGACACAGACTGGGAACTTTCATTTCGATTAAACCGCGGGAAATGTTGATCGACGCTATGAGTTGGGATGCTTCTGCGTTCGCAGATTCACGTACATCAATTATCAGGGCACCCTCTGCTTCATCGTACAAGGCTTTAGCGGACATAGCATCGAGACAGTTTATTGTTGCTTGTGCTTCGGCAATAAATTCACTCGCGGGTTTTATCATCATCTGTAACCTCAGATCGGAATGATTCCTAGTATATACCCCAGGAAAGTCAATCGAAAGTTCCCTTAATTGTCCAGGCTTAAAACGCCTTAAGAGGCTTTTATCTTTGTCTATTTTTCGGGACATTTTTCAGGCTTATCAGCATCATAAGCTCAATGTCGTTGATCAATGATGAGACAAAATTGTCAACAAGTATTTGATGCTACCTGGTGATGCGATAGCAAGGGATATATTCATTACCAGGGAGTTTCATTCTGTGCTGTTCAGCAAATGATTTTAACAGGGCATCAATTGACTCCATGATGCTTAATTCTCCCTGTATTTCAAAATTCCCATGTTGCTCAATTGCACTTATTCCTTCTTCCTTCACATTACCTGCGACAATTCCTGAGAAAACCCGTCTGAGATTTGCTGCGAGCAGGTACGGCGCTTGTTGCGTATTCAGTTTGACTTCACGCATATTTTCATGCGTGGGTTTGAAAGGGGTTTGCAATTCCCAATCGATCTTGAGCAACCAGTTAAAGTAACTGGCATCATCCTGGGTATGACGGAATGTATGTACCTGCTTTATCCCGTTGAGCATATCGTTGGCGACACGCCTCGGATCATCAATAATTATCTCATAGCGTTGTTGTGCTTCAATACCAAGAGTATCCACAATGAACTGATCAATTTGTATGAAATATTCTTCAGCACATTCAGGGCCTGTAAATATAACCGGATAGGGAATTGATGCATTATCAGGGTTTAGAAGTATTCCTAGGATATACAAAATTTCTTCTGCGGTGCCGACACCTCCCGGGAAAATTACAATACCATGAGCTGTCCGCGCAAATGCCTCCAGTCTTTTTTCAACATCCGGCATGATGACAAGATTATTAACAATTGGATTGGGTGATTCAGCAGCGATGATGCCCGGTTCGGTAATACCAAGGTATTGTCCGTCTGGAATATGTTGTTTTGCATGTCCAATGGTGGCGCCCTTCATTGGCCCTTTCATTGCCCCGGTACCACAACCAGTACAGATATCCATTTCCCGTAGACCTAATTGATAGCCAACTTCCTTGCTATAATCGTATTCTTCACGGGTAATAGAATGTCCACCCCAACAGACAACCATGTTTGAATTATTTGTTTTATTGAGAAGATTGGCATTTCTCAGAATATGGAAAACAGCATCAGTGATATCTTCTGAGGTTTTCAGGTCATATCTTGGACTGTTATAGATTTCATCTCTAACA
>CAZDFI010000042.1:0-13257 GCA_964504725.1 uncultured Enterobacteriaceae bacterium | reverse complement strand
CTAACATAAACAATATCACGTAGGACAGCAAATAAATTTTCACTGATACCTCTGATCATTTTTTCGCCAACAAAAGCAATTGCCGGGGCATTTTTTAACGCAAGTTTGATGCCGCGTTCTACCCTGATGACTTGAATATCAAAGGCAGGGTAACGCTTGAGTAATTCTTTGCCGTCATCGATATAACTGCTGCTGCTAAGTACAGCCAGCGCACATTTCTGGAATAACACGTGCAAGTTTCCCTGATTGATGTCCATGAGTCTGTGGACTTCCTTTTTTGAAAGTGTGTTTAAATGGGTTTTTGGTGAAACGACTGCATCTATAACAGGATAGTCAGTGCTGTGATGTGTTACTGGGCTCATTAATTTAGGTACCACTGTTGATTATTTTTTGTTTCGAATATGTATGGTCTTTTCAATACTGGCGCAGATATCTTCTGCCTCATCAATTAGACCCAGATAATATACGCGATTTATGCAATTCAGCCATGTTGATTTGTGTATGGTGATGCCGATATTTATGTCTTTTATTTTTATCTATGATGATTCATGATTGCATTTAATGTATCATTTCTCCAATTAAATCAAACTCTTATATCTCTTATGATTTCTGGATTAAAAAATGATCGGTTTCTCCGGGCTTTATTGCGGCAAACTGTAGATGTGACACCTGTTTGGATGATGCGGCAGGCAGGGCGCTACTTACCTGAATACAGAGAAACTCGCGAACGCGCAGGCAATTTTTTAACTTTATGTAAGACGCCAGAGTTGGCTTGCGAGGTGACTTTGCAACCGCTTGAACGTTTTCCGATGGATGCGGCGATCCTTTTCTCGGATATTTTGACCATTCCTGATGCCATGGGCCTGGGCTTAAACCTGGTTGAGAAAATTGGCCCAAAGTTTGATAAACCGGTCAGGACAGCAAGTGAAATAAGGGCGCTGTCAGTCCCTGATCCTGAATCCGATCTGGGCTATGTAATGGACTCAGTCAGGCTGATACGTAAAGAACTAGATGGTAGTGTGCCTTTGATTGGTTTTGCCGGTAGTCCATGGACACTTGCAACGTATATGGTAGAGGGTGGAGCGACCAAGGAATTTGGTTTGGTGAAAGGCTTGATGTATGACGATCCTGAGTCCATGCATCACTTGTTGGCTATCCTTGCAGATTCAGTTGCTCTGTATCTCAATGCACAAATACTGGCAGGTGCACAGGCGGTGATGATCTTTGATACATGGGGCGGGATTTTAACTCCAGAAAGCTATCAGAAATTTTCCCTATATTATATGCAGAAGATTGTGAATCAGCTTGATCGGCAACATGATGGACAAGTTGTTCCCGTTACATTATTTACTAAAGGTGGTGGTGACTGGGTTAAGTCGATTGCGGCCACAGGGTGTGATGCTATCGGCGTGGATTGGACTAAAAACATGGGTGATGTACGTGTTGAAGTCGGTGATCAAGTAGCTTTGCAAGGTAATCTTGATCCCTGTGTATTGTATGCCTCACACGACGTAATCAGACAGGAAGTTGCTGCTGTACTCGAAAGTTATGGTCATGGGAGTGGTCACGTGTTTAATTTGGGACATGGCATACATCAGCATATTGACCCGGAGAATGTTGCCGTATTTATCGATGCGGTGCATGAATTGAGTGCCCAATATCATGGCAACAATCTTTGAAAGCGACGCTTAAAATTATTGCCAAAGGTTTTGGTATGGGTGCGGCTGATGTGGTGCCCGGGGTAAGTGGTGGCACCATGGCATTGATATTCGGGATTTACCCCCGGCTGATTAATGCGATTAAGTCTTTTGATACAGGTTGGATCAAGGCTATTGTTAAATTTGATCTTGACGTTATTTTACATCGACCTCATTTCCCATTTCTGATTCCTCTGTTTGTGGGTATTTTTGCGGCAATTTTATTTTTCACGCGCATTGTTCCTCTCCCTGTTCTGATCCGAACTCATCCTGAAACAATCTATGGATTATTCTTTGGATTAATTCTGGGATCGGTTCTGGTGCTTATGAAAGAGACGGGCAGTTGGTCATTTAAAGAATTTCGATTTGTTATTGCTGGCCTCGCATTAGGGTATCTGGTCTTTAATATGGTTCCTATGGAGACGCCGGACGCAAGCTGGTTTATATTTATAAGTGGTGCAATTGCTATCAGTGCCATGATCTTGCCGGGTATTTCTGGTTCATTCATATTATTAATGTTGAAAAAATATACCTATATTTTCAATGCGATTGGACATTTTAATTTTGCTGTCATTATTCCTTTCGTATTGGGTTTGATTACGGGGATTGTATTATTCAGTCGAGTTTTGTCCTGGCTATTAAAAAATTGGTACCAGGAAACTTTATCAACAATCATTGGATTGCTGATTGCATCGTTGTGGGTGATATGGCCATTTCAGGAGCGTATTTACGAAATGGTTAGCGGTAAAGAACGCTTAATCGATACACAGCCCCATTTTCCCCAGCAAATAACTGCTGAGGTCAATATGGCAGCAGGGATGATTATTTTAGGCTTACTGCTGGTATTGGTCATTAACTATCTTTCGGCAGGAGAAACAATGTCTGAAGAACTATAGTTATTGTTGTAGACTTGTGCAGTATCTTCTTTGGGAAAGGGGAGTTGCTGGATGCATTCAACAGAAGTTGTTGTCCATTTACCAGAAGTTGTCCTGATCATCATGACCTTGTTGACGGTTGCCATGCTGGCAGCTGGCGTTTGCCATAATTTACCTATTCCTTATACCGTTTTTCTGGTGATTCTTGGGATTGTGCTTGGTTCATTTGCGAGGAATGAGGAATCAATGCATGTGTTACTGGAGTTTCAATTGACTCCAGACATTGTTTTTTTTTTATTTCTGCCTGCTCTCATATTTGAATCTGCATTTAATCTGAATGCCAGGCAATTGGTTAAGGATTTATTTCCTGTTCTGGTTCTGGCTGTTCCTGCGCTGTTGATCTCTACGGCTTTCATTGGTATCGGGCTTTGGTTCTTTCTGGAGGCCGTAGAGATCCACATAGACCTGATACTGGCACTCTTGTTTGGTGCTTTAATCTCAGCAACCGATCCTGTTGCCGTGATTTCCTTGTTTAAGGAATTGGGTGCACCGGAAAGACTGACGATCCTTGTAGAAGGGGAGTCTTTGTTAAATGATGCAACAGCCATTGTGGTATTCAAGATTATTCTTTTGTTCGCTCTCAGTGGTGCTGCATTCACCTGGGAAGATGCCGGTGGTGCGGTATTCGGTTTTTTTAAAGTCTTTATCGGTGGCGCCCTGGTGGGTGCCGTGATTGGATTTGTACTCAGTGAATTTTTGCATAAACTGTTTTCCAGTTTGGGCGCATTTATGATCATGACGATTGTCGTTGCTTACTCATGTTTTGTCATTGCTGAACATACTTTGCATGTTTCAGGTGTCATGGCTGTAGTTGCTTCTGCTATAACAATGGGCATGTTATGGGTGCCGCGTATTTCTCAGACCGCAATTCATACTGTAAAGGAAACTTGGGAAGTCATCGCCCTGGTTAGTAATTCCCTGTTGTTTTTACTCGTTGGCTTATCGGTTGATATAGGAAGTCTAATTAACAGAATTGATGCGATAGCGATTGCTATATTGTTGGTATTACTCGCTCGTGCTTCAACGATATATACCATGGTTCCTGCAACCATTAATTGGTTTTCCTTGCCTCATGTCAGTCTTGGTGAACGACATATCATGTGGTGGGGAGGATTGAAAGGAGGATTGGCAATTGCGATTGTTTTATCAATACCGGAAGACCTACCAGGTCGAGATTTGCTTCTTGACTTAACTCTGGGTGTCGTGATGTTTTCATTGTTGGTGAATGCACCGACCATCAGACCGCTGATACAGAAATTGGGTATTGATAGATTATCAGATGATGAGTTGGCAGAACTGAAGCAGGGAATGATACATGCAGGAAAGGAATCATCTACATTCATTAGCAGATTCTACAAGGCAGGGATTGTCTCAAGAAGTGTCGAGCAACTCATCCAGAAAAATACAGATGAGGTGTTTGCATCAGATATTCCGGATATTCAGAAGGCCCAGGGGATAAGGCATTTGCGGCTTAGTGCGTTAAAAGCTGAATTTGATGAATTAAAGAAAGTGCATGATATCAATCTGATTCAACACTACACCTATCTGGATATTAGAAATAACATCCAGCGTGACAGGGAAAAGATTATTGCTAACGAAGGTCCGGGGAAATCGACTGATATTGCCAGTAAAACCGGTTTTTTCATTTCCATTGAAAATGCCTTGTTAAAAAGGATAAGAGAGCATGACTGGGCCGCATGGCTATTACACCGCTATCAAAACACACGCTTGTCGAACAGGATGCAGCGTGATATTGCTGGTGTATTAATTTGCACATCAGTTCTGGAGATGCTTGAAGCTCATCAGGAAGTGGAGGCAGAGGAAAGAGAACAGGTTGCTGGAATATATCGTGAACGTTTGCAAAGGCGACAATCCCGATTACGGGAAATTGCTACAGATTTCCCGGATTTTTATGCAAGGTTTGAGACGAATTTATTTACCCAGGTTGCACTTACCGCAGCACGACTCCATGCAGAAGAGGAACACCATGATGGTGAGATAGGCGCAAAGGCGTTGACCCATATTGAAAGAATGATTCATGAAGCTATATTAAAACTACCTCCTATTACTGACGCGGCACCCAGGCTTGATGCCAGTGATTTAATCGGGACAGTGCCTTTATTAAATGGTCTGCCGACTGAGGTGTTGGACAAACTTTCAGAATGTGCGAAGTCGGTTACATTTTTAGCGGGAGATATTGTCATTGGTGAAGGTGAGCGAGGTGATGCTCTATACATCATTACGCGTGGTTCATCATCTGTGTATAAGGGAGATAAAGAAGTCGCTGTTTTAAGTGATGGTGATTTTTTCGGAGAAATGGCCTTATTGGGAGATCAGGTGCGTACAGCAACGGTCAGGGCGAAAACACCGTCTACATTGTTGCGATTGAGGAGACGTGATGTTATGCGACTCGCAGGAGAAGGGTCAGAATTAAAACGTAGACTCACGTTTATTAAAGATGAAAGACAGACTCAAACCGAATTAGTTGGGATGGTCCCTCTGTTAAGAGGTCTTTCAGTAGAGGTATTGGAACTGATTGTTGAACAAACAATGTCGGTCGGGTTTAAACCAGGTGATTCTGTCATGATAGAGGGAGAAAGTGGAGATTCCATGTTCATCATCATTCATGGTGCTGTGTCTGTTTACAAAGGTGGAGACCTTATTGCAGAGCTTAAAGAAGGAGAATTTTTTGGTGAAATGGCCTTGCTAGGTGATCAGATACGCACCGCGACAGTAAAAATTAAAGAGCAGACAGCGTTATTGAAATTAAGCAGATCAGATATCCTGCAACTAGCTGAGACAAATCCGGAATTAAAAGCAAGGCTGGAGGATGCCAAATCAACGAGAGAAATCGTCATCTAGATCTGGTTAATTAAGTTTTTCTAAAACCTGAGTTTAGAAAGATTCCTCAATCTAAGAAAAGTAATTATCACTGACAGAAATGCGGTAATAATTACCAACCAATTTCCGAATCTTGTATAAGGGGTTGACCCTTCAAAGGTTTTAACCATGTCGCTTGTTACATGAGGGATGAATTGCGGTGAGCTTGTGGTGATAATTCCCTTTTCATTAATGATGGCACTGACGCCTGTGTTGGTGGAACGGAGCATATAACGGCCTGTTTCCAGCGCGCGCATCCTTGCCATTTGTAAATGTTGGTGTGGTGCAATTGAGTCACCAAACCAGGCATCATTACTGATATTTACCAGAATCGTTGCCTCAGGTAATGCCCGGATAATTTCCTCACCAAAGACATCTTCATAACAAATTGATACACCAATGATTTCATTGGCAGCACGAATAACAGGTTTGTGAACTGGGCCCGCACTAAAATCAGACATTGGTATTTTCATAAAATTGAGAATAGGTCTCAACCAATTATCAAAAGGTAAATATTCTCCGAATGGAACCAAATGTTGTTTGTAGTAGATGTCATTGGTACTGCCGATGATTGTAATTCCGTTGTAGAATTTACTCGAATCAAGATCTTCAAAAGGAATGCCAATCAGATAATCATGCTCCTTGTTTCTTGCGATGGTCGCTATTCGCTGAATAAACTCCTGAGCCTCGTGATGTAAAACAGGAATGGCTGATTCAGGCCAGATGATCAATTGGCTATTTTGATATTTTTCAGAAAGTGATAAATATAGATCAAGTGTTTTTTGTTTTTGTTCCGGTCGCCATTTAATTTCCTGTGGAATCGCCCCCTGCACCAGAGCCACTGAAAGTCTATTACCTTTTTCTGTCGTCCAGCTAATTCCACTTAATGAGCTTAAGGCAAACCAGGTGATAAATAATAAACCGATTACAGCAGTACTGGTTTTTTTTGAAACTAAAAACAGAACCACGAGCATCGTTGATGTCAATGCTGTAATCCAGCTTACACCATAGAGACCAAGTATCGGGGCCAGTGAGGATATTGGTGTGTCAATCTGACTATAGCCAATGTTCAGCCACGGGAATCCTGTGAAAACCGAAGAGCGAAACCATTCTGATAATACCCATAGTGCTGGCATGACAATAACAAAGGGGATGATGCCTTTATCGCTAAATAAACGCTGATAACTATAAGCAACCAAAGCTGGATATAGTGAAAGATACGCTACTAATACGAATGTGATTATTAAAGCACCGGCAAGATTAACCCCGCCAAACAAATTTATACTGATGTGTAACCAGTTAACACCAACACCGAACATACCAAGACCATAGGTATATCCAATGAAACCTGATCTTCCGGGTGTGCTGTTGATTACAATATAAAAAAGGTATGACATTGACAGGACAGCGATGACAGGATAGTGATAGGGCGAAAAAGCCAGAGGTAGCAGCGCGCCTGCCAGGAAACAGGAGATAACTTTCAGGAAAAATATTTTATGCGTTTCAGTATACAAATGATTAATCTGGTAATTAATCAGATGATTCTGAATCAATGTCAGATAAATATTGTTTAATCTGGTTCATTCGCATCAGATGAACTCTCCTTTTATCCGCACGCAGAACTTTGACATTAAAGCCCTCAAACTCGATACTCTCACCACGTTTTGGGACATGACCAAATGCCTGCAGGGTTAACCCACCTATGGTGTCGTATTCGTCGTCACTGAGGTTTGTGTCGAAAAAATCATTAAACTCTTCAATCGGTGTCAAAGCCTTAACAGTGTAGCGATTACGACCATGTGGTTTAATATGATCTTCATTATCGATGTCATGTTCATCTTCAATCTCACCAACGATTTCTTCTATCACATCTTCCATTGTAACAAGCCCGGCAACCCCTGAATATTCATCAACAACAATGGCCATATGATTGCGGTTTGATCGGAATTCCCTCAATAAAACATTAAGGCGTTTACTCTCAGGGACATAAAATGTTCTTCGCATCATGTCTTTAATATTAAATTCAATATTCTCCTGATCTGAAAAATAGTTTAATAAATCTTTAGCCAGAAGGATGCCAGTTATTTCGTCGGTATCACTACCTATTACAGGAAATCTCGAATGGCCTGATTCTACAACTGTTGCCAGTATATCTTCAGGTTCCGCGTCATTTTTAACCACGATCATTTGCACGCGTGGAATCATAATATCTCGAACCTGCATTTCAGATACTTGCAATGCTCCTTCGATCATTGTCAATGCATCATGATCCAGCAAGTTTCTGGCTTCTGAATTGCGCAAAAGCTCAACTAACTCATGTCTATCTTCAGGTTCTTTTGAAAATAAAGATATAAGTTTTTGTAGTAAGCTTAGCTGGCGTTTGTCAGAGTGATTTTTACTCATGTGCTATAAATATACTTTGAATTGTCCGACAGACTCCTAGCAGCCGAGGTATGGGTTCTTAATATTCAGTTTTTCAAGGATTTTAATTTCAAGGTTTTCCATGTGATCAGCATCTTCCGGATTGATATGATCAAAACCATTTAAATGTAAAACACCGTGTACGACCATGTGTGCCCAATGTGCATGGTTATTCTTGTTTTGTTCTATAGCCTCTCGGTCTACTACTGGTGCACAAATAACGATGTCGCCAAGAAAGTCCGGCGCGATTTCTTTTGCCCCATCATGAGTAAAAGATAGCACATTTGTGGGGCCTTTGGATTTTCTCCATTGTTCGTTAAGCTGTGTCCCTTCTTCCTCACCAACGATGCGGATGGTTAATTCAGCATTTTCATTCAGATCTTTTAATGCTGTTTCCACCCATTGTCTAATATTATTTTTATCAGGCAAATTAGGCCAATCCGTCGCATATTGAACGTCAATGTCCATCGCGTTGATTGTTCTGTTCATGCTTTTCATAAGCATTCAATATTTTAGCGACAAGTGGATGTCGGACTACGTCTCTGGAATTGAAAAAGGTAAAGCTAATGTCTTCTTCTTCTTTGAGTATATCTATCACCTGGCGCAGACCTGAATCCTTCCCTCGGGGCAGATCTATTTGCGTGATATCGCCGGTGATGACAGCCGTTGATCCAAAACCAATACGGGTGAGAAACATTTTCATCTGTTCAACCGTTGTATTCTGGGCCTCATCCAGCGTACGTCCACGCATAAAGGCCAGGGGCGCAACTTCTATCACATTACACTCAATATATTTGGCGACTTGTTCGAAGCCAAGCATTTCGTACAAGGCATCGTAGAGCGGCCGTAGATAAGGGTCGACTTTCTGAATGAGATTGCCGGGGAGAAAACCAAGATTTTCACCGGCTTCGACTGCAGGACGTACCAGTACAATGCGGCGTGCGCGATCCTGTTCCAGAGCGGCAATAGCACAGGCAACGGCAATGTAGGTTTTACCAGTACCTGCTGGGCCGATACCGAAACTAATATCATTGTTGATGATATTTCTTAAATAGCACCGTTGGTTTGGACTTCTGCCTCTGATGAGTCCACGTTTTGTTTTAATGCTTGAATCAGCATCTTCGTCTTCCTCTATATCTTGATCAACGCCAACATCCTGTAGATGAAGATGTACTTTTTCAGGTGACAGAGTTTCTGCTGCCGTCATTTGGTAAAGTGTTTGCAAGACATGTTCAGTGATACCCACAGACTTGTTTGTGCCAATAATGCGAAAAGCATTGCCTCGGTTATTTATTTCAACGCCTAGCCTTCTTTCAATATGCCGCAGATTTTTATCCAAAGGCCCACAGAGATTTGCCAGCCGGAGATTATCTGCCGGTTCCAGATGAATATCTGTTGATCTGGGATGTAAGGTATCGGGTGAAGCGTTCAAGTAGTTTTAAATAGCTGTTTGTTGAATGGATTGTTCTGAGATAAATACAGGCATTTGTTGACATTCGGCCCGCAAGGAATTCGGTAACGCTTCGGTGATAAGCACATCGGTAAATTCACCAATGAGTGATGTTGGACCAATAAAATTAACGGTACGATTATTTTCTGTTTTACCGCGCAATTCGTTAGCGTCCTTTTTGGAAAGGCCTTCAACCAGAACACGTTCTGTTTTTCCGATCATGCTACGACTGATTTCCATTGCCATATGATTGATTCTGGTCTGCAGAATATTCAGGCGTTCTTTTTTTGTTTCCATTGGAACATCATCGTCGAATGACGATGCAGGGGTGCCTGGACGTTTGCTGTAAATAAAGCTGAATGAATGATCGAATCCTATATCAGCGATTAAATTCATGGTGGCCTCAAAATCATCATCCGATTCGCCAGGAAAGCCAATAATGAAATCTGAAGATAAGCTGATATCAGGTCTGATTTTGCGTAATTTTCGTATTTTAGATTTATATTCCAGCGCGGTGTGTCCTCTTTTCATCAAAGAAAGCACACGATCAGAGCCACTTTGAATGGGTAAATGAAGATGGTTCACCAGCTCGGGGACTTTTGCGTATGCTTCTATGAGTCTATCTGAGAACTCGACAGGATGAGATGTTGTATAGCGAATACGCTCAATGCCTTCGACAGCTGCAACATATTCGATTAAAAGCGCAAGATCGGCAATCTCACCATGATGCATTTCACCTCTATAGGCATTGACATTCTGGCCTAGCAAATTAATTTCCCTGACGCCCTGTGCCGCAAGCTCAACAACCTCATTAATTACATCGTCAAAGGTTCGACTAACTTCTTCACCACGCGTATAAGGCACAACACAGAATGTACAATATTTACTACAGCCTTCCATAATTGAAACAAAAGCTGTCGGGCCTTCTGCACGGGCTTCTGGTAAATGGTCAAATTTTTCTATTTCAGGAAAGGATATGTCGATGACTGACTTTTTTGTTTTCAATACATCATCAAGCATCTGCGGAAGACGATGTAGCGTCTGTGGACCAAAGACCATATCGACATAGGGTGCACGTTCAAAAATGGTGGCACCTTCCTGACTTGCAACGCAGCCCCCCACGCCAATAACAAGATCAGGATTACCATCTTTGTATGGTCGCCAGCGACCTAATTGAGAAAAAACTTTTTCCTGGGCTTTTTCACGTATAGAGCAGGTATTGAGCAGAATAATATCTGCTTCTTCGGGCTTATCTGTCATGATGGCGTTGTGAGATTCAGCAAGCACGTCCAGCATCTTTGCTGAATCGTATTCGTTCATCTGACAACCCATTGTCTTGATAAATATTTTACGGCTCATAATTCATGTATTTGGTTCAATTATTGGTGAAACCATTATGTGAAAACAAAGGGGAAGTTAAATTACACTGTCTAGCACCGCATTTCCAGCATAATTTTCGTTTATTTTACAGTCACTTGGAGAATTACAGACCTAGTCGAAATACATTTTCATCCAGTATTTGTCCTGAGTTAGAAATTTTTCAATATTTCCCGATTTCTGGAAAATCTGCCGGATTAAAGATCACAGATCTTCGGTGGAAGTGTGATTGGATACATTGTCGAGGAGAAATTACTGCCAGGCAGACGAATAGAAGTCGCAGCATAGTGAAAACAGCATTAGATAAAATGGACATCAAGGCAGGGAAGGGAGTTTGGGCAGGTTTAAAGTCTTTTGCAATCTAGTGTATTCTGACTCTGATATTGACTGCAGATACAGGTAAATATAGTGGAACAGGATATTCAGCAAATACAGAATATTGTAGACATATTCAGCGAATTTGCTGTCAATTATGGATTCCAGGTCTTCGGTGCAATCATCATCCTGTTAATTGGCTGGCAGGTATCCAGGTGGGTTGCCAGTGCCGTTCAGAAAATAGGTGAGCGTGCTGGTTTAGATATTACGCTGGCTAAATTTTTTGCCGGAATTGCTAAAACTCTCATTATTGTTTTTGTGGTAATTGTTGCTCTGGGGAAATTTGGCATAACAATTACACCCTTAGTCGCTGCTTTGGGCGCAGTTGTATTTGGTAGCACTATTGCATTACAGGGACCTATCTCGAATTATGGATCCGGATTAACCATTATTCTTACCAGACCGTTTATAGTGGGTGATACAATAAGAATACAAAACGTTACCGGGATCGTAGAGGAAATCAAGCTTGCTTACACATGGTTAAGTACTGAAGACGGAGAACGTATTACTATACCCAATAACCGAATAATTGGTGAAATACTACACAACACGTATGAAAATTTAATTGTTGAAGCATCAATAAGTATTTCATATGAGAGTAATACAGGAGAGGCAGTTGCTCTCATCCTGAAAGTCCTCGGAGATTTATCAGATGTTAGCAAGGATCTAGCGCCGCAGGTTGGTATTGAGCGGTTTGCAGACTTTGCAATTGTAATTGGGGTTCGTTACTGGGTTCCGACGAAACAGTACAATCAGATAATGTATCGTGTAAATCAGAAAATTTACTCAGCCTTGAAGGATGCGAAAATTATCATTCCATTTCCAAGGCAAGATATTCATATTGTTAATGATAAGAACTAATATTGGTATATCAACAGCAGGTTTATAAGAAAAATATCTGTGGACGATAGTAAGGATAAATCGTTAGCAGAGATACTGTGATCCGAGTCAATGATTGACGAGTTAATCGCGAGGTTGAAAGCGAATAAATCTGATGAACAAATTAAAGAGCCGTTTCTCGAACGTAAGCAAAAAGGATTTAAAGCAAGTTTATATGATTATTTAAATACTCTCTAATCAGCACCACAATTTATCTTTGGCATTTTTTACAACAAAAGTACACGAGTAAATACTTAGACGGATGAATGAAGGACAGATAAAAATTAAAATTTTCCTGATTCAGGTGGTGGACTGGTCATTTTTAATTTCCGTGTTTTCCGTTGGGATATATTCTGCTTTCTATGCAGAAAGCCGAAATTTCATGGTAACTATTTTTCTTATAGGATTGTTTTTATTGAACAGGTTTGGGGAGATAAGTCTTCGCAAAATTGCCGCGTTGCGCATGGAACTGGATAAACTACATAAAGAATAAATAAATATAATTTATGAAAATGCGATTAGCGGCTCATGTGAAGTGCCATTAGCGGACATTCAACACTCCTTGAAATACGCTATCCTTTCTCAGTCAACATCAAATGGGGGAGACGCATTATGGAAACATTAACACTTGAAGATGGGTATTACATTTCGCAGATGGTAGCGGCAATAATTCTGGTATTTTCCGTGATCTACCTGGCCCTGCAGGTACGCCAGAATACCAGCGCAATGCGGCTGAGCAACTTTCAGGCTGGATCAATGAGCTGGGCGAACTTCATGGGTATGCTTACTAATAGCGAAGAATGTACAGACATTTACCGCCGCGGTATAGCCGCGAATGATACGCTAAATGAAAACGAGCAGATCCGTTTCCGTATGTTGGGTATGCATCTCCTTCGTGTGTTCCATGAATGCTTTGAACAGCAATACGAAGGGGGGGTACGTCAACCCAGGTGGGAAGGATCACAACGGGCAACTGTCGATATTATGCAAACTCCTGGTATGCAAACGTTATGGTTATCTCGAAAGCACTGGTTTCCTGATGATTTTCAGGTATACATGGACAACCTCATTGAACGATCAGCGACTGAGGCAATGCCCCTTTCCATCAAATCGAAAGAGTAGGTAAATTTACAGGCACCAGTTTCCCTGGTGGAGTAAAAGTAAAGCATTTGATAGTAACGTCCGCTATCAGTAGATACTGTTGAAAAACTCGATAATTTGGAGATGCTAAATTTCTGCCAAG
>CAZDFI010000041.1:15214-21021 GCA_964504725.1 uncultured Enterobacteriaceae bacterium | reverse complement strand
TCAGGTGCAACCGCCGAAGGGATCACGCGTCTTGGCTGGAAAAAAAGACCTCATGCGGTGCACGAATTACAGGCGGCAGCGGCGGTGGGACAAATGGGCCTGATTAAGGCCTGGGAGTCCTGTTTTCAGAATTATCAGATTCACACCGCGCAGATATTGTTGACTCACGAAGTAATATCAAATCGTGAACGATATCTTAATGCCCGGAGCACCCTGAGAACTTTGTTGCAGTTGGGCGTTGTCCCGATCGTCAATGAAAATGATACTGTTTCAACCGATGAACTTCGGTTTGGCGACAACGACACTCTGGCAGGCCTGGTGACGCATCTGGTTGATGCAGATTTATTGGTATTATTGACTGATCAGGAAGGTCTTTATGAGGCAGATCCCAATCTGTATCCACAGGCTAAATATATTAGTGAGGCCATCGCAGGAGACAAAACCCTGGAAAAATTTGCAGGTGAAGGTGGCTCACTGGGTCGGGGTGGAATGCTGACAAAATTGAAAGCAGCCTCAATGGCCGCAAAAGCTGGTACCAGCACTGTCATAGCTTCAGGACATACAAACGATGTTCTCATGCAGATCGCGGATGGTGAACGATGCGGTACCTTACTAAGAAGCGACCAGGAAGCATTAACCGCGCGTAAACAATGGTTGGCTGGGCTGCCTCAAACCAGTGGCGTATTGAAGCTTGATCAGGGCGCAGCAGATGCATTATCTCAACAAGGAAAAAGCCTATTAGCCGTTGGTGTTGTTCAGGTTGAGGGTGATTTTAAACGTGGTGAAATTGTTATTTGTCTCGATCCTCTGGATAAGGAGATAGCACGTGGTCTGGTTAATTATTCTGCCACAGAGACGCGTAAAATCATTGGGCGGTCCAGCGATAAATTCGAGAACCTTCTGGGTTATGTGGATTCAGCAGAATTGATTCATCGTGACGATTTAGTTTTACTCTGAATGCAGGTAGACGGAATTTATGAGTCCAGAACAAATGAGGCCAAGACAAATGAGGCCAGGACAAATTAAAAAGCCGGCAATTGCCGGCTTTTTAATCATTCACTTTCAAAGATGACTTACTTTGAGAAGGCTACAATCAAAGTGCTTGTATGCGAGCGTTTATATGACTCTTGTGACGAGCTGCCTTGTTCTTGTGGATTAAACCTTTCCCCGCCATGCTGTCGATGATAGGGATGGCTGCTTTAAATGCACTGCCGGCGGCTTCCTTATCTTTATTTTCTATCGCTGCATAAACCTTCTTGATAGAAGTTCTTAGCATGGAACGAAAACCTGCGTTGTGCTGGCGTCGTTTTTCACTCTGACGCGCGCGTTTTTTTGCTGAGGCAATGTTAGCCAATGTTAAACTCCTGATTTGTCCGTGGTAAATGTCTAAATAATGTCTTTTTGAGGCGCGTAACTATGCTCATCTTGGCCTTATTTGTCAATCATTGTCGTTGAATATGTTATCCTGTGATTTCCTGAATAAATGCCATAATAAACAGGTAGATAGCTAATATATAGCTGAATTACATTAATTATTTACAATTTGGTCGCTCCCTAACTTGTCGAATCGATTACTTAAATCCACATTCGTTGTCAGTTTTATGACAACCATCTCCCGAGTCTTTGGATTATTGCGGGATATCGTCATCGCCAATATTTTTGGTGCTGGTACAGGCACTGACGCATTTTTTGTGGCGTTTAAAATCCCAAATTACCTAAGACGACTATTTGCTGAAGGGGGATTCTCACAGGCATTTGTGCCGGTGTTAACGGAATTCAAGAATCAACGAGGTGAGGTCGAAGTACAGGATTTATTAGACCATGTCAGCGGTAAACTTTCTCTGGTGCTTTTTTGTGTAATGGTTGTCGGCGTCGTGGCAGCGCCATTAATGATCATGATATTTGCTCCTGGATTTATAGGGGATGAAAGCAAATTTGATCTTTCCGTTCATATGCTTCGAATTACCTTTCCCTACATTCTGTTTATTTCACTCACTGCATTTGCAGGGGGTATTTTAAATACCTATGGGCGTTTTGCTGTACCGGCATTCACACCGGTGTTACTGAATATATCGCTTATCTCGTGTGCACTCTGGTTTGCCCCGCTTCTTGAGCATCCTGTAACGGCATTGGCGTGGGGTGTTTTTATCGCCGGGATAATGCAATTGCTTTTCCAGATCCCTTTCCTGATGGGGATGAAGCGACTGCCGCGACCCCGATTGAAAAAAGACCATCCAGGCGTAAGTAAAATATTGCATTTGATGATACCAACCTTGTTCGCTGTATCTATTTCTCAAATCAATTTGATCGTGGATATGCTAATGGCTTCGTTTTTGGTTACGGGCAGTATTTCGTGGCTGTATTATTCTGACCGTTTGATGGAGTTTCCTTTAGGCGTCTTCGGTGTTGCTTTGGCCACGGTGATTTTGCCGAATCTGTCGGAGAAACATACGCAAGGTGATACGCATTATTTTTCACAGATGATGGATTGGGCGCTGAAGTGGGTGTTTTTGATCAGCGTCCCCGCAGCCCTTGGTCTGATGTTATTGGCAGGGCCAATGTTAAGCACGATTTTTCAACATGGTGAATTCACGCCATATCATGTTGAGATGTCTGGCAAAAGTTTACTGGCTTATGCGGTTGGAGTACCCGGATTTATTCTCATCAAGGTGCTGGCCAGTGGATATTTCTCCAGGCAAGATACAAAAACACCCGTTAAGATCGGTGTGGTTGCCATGTTCTCCAATATCGCATTGAATCTACTTCTGATTGTGCCATTGGCACATGCCGGCCTGGCATTGGCAACTTCAATTGCTGCATTCATTAATGCCGGGTTGCTTTTTTACTTTCTACGGAAGGGACAGTTTTATTTACCTGAAAACGACTGGTTAGTATTTATAGGCAGGATTATCTTTGCCTCATCAGTCATGAGTGCTTTGATAATTTTTATGTCACCGGCTACATCCCTGTGGATTGAATGGGATGTACTCACGCGTGTAATGCAACTAGGGATATGGATCACCGCGGGTGGGGCGAGCTATTTTGCAGTATTGTGGCTGAGCGGTTTACGATTAAAAAATATGACGCTGAATGCTGGTCACGGTCAAACTCAGGGCTGATATCTTTTCATGGAACTGATACGCAGTCTGCATAATCTCAGGCATCATCATAAAAAATGTGTCGCGACCATTGGTAATTTTGACGGTATTCATCTCGGACATCAGGCGATCATTTCGCAGCTTAAAGAAATTGCAAAAAAATATGATCTCCCCACTGTTGTGATCATATTCGAGCCGCAACCTCAGGAGTATTTCTCCCCGGACAATGCGCCTGCAAGATTAACCCGCCTCAGAGAAAAAGTTGAAGAGATGGATCGTCTGGGTGTCGATCGTCTGGTTTGTATCAGGTTTGACGGGGGATTGGCAAATCTCTCGGCCAGAGAATTTGTTGAGCGACTTTTAATTGAAGGTCTGGAGATTAGTCACTTGGTGGTGGGCGATGATTTTAGGTTTGGTAAAAATCGACAAGGTGACTTTTCGACGCTGGAGAAGATGGCTGATGAATTTGGATACGAACTGGATCATACCGACACCTGTTTATTTGAGGGAGAGAGAATCAGCAGTTCAAGAATCAGGCGGGCCCTTGCAAGAGACGATTTAAAATTAGCCAGTCAGTTGTTGGGGCGGGACTATGCTATCAGTGGGCGGGTGGTTCATGGAGATAAACGCGGCAAGGAACTAGGATTTGCAACTGCAAACATGGAATTACACCGACTTCATAGTCCGGTAATGGGTGTCTATATCAGTCGTGTTCATATCAAACATATTCAGGGGCCTGGCGGGTCAAGTCATCACGCAGTGACGAGTATTGGCACGCGCCCCATGTTTGATGGTGAAGGCATACGTCTTGAGACACATATTCTGGATTTTGATGAGACCATCTATGCAAAACACATTCGTGTAGAATTTTTAGAAAAACTGAGGGCAGAGATGAAATATTCAGATATTAATGATCTGAAAAAAGCCATTGAATCTGACATAGAAAATGCGCGGCAATATTTTATCGAAAATTTTCCTGGCGCAGCGAAAAGTAACCTCAGTATAGATTGAATAATAATCCGACTTCCCTATACTTCCTTGGCCAATATTGTGGCCCATATTTATGGGACGATATTTTACGACACAAGACTACACTTCCGGATAAAAAATGGCTGAATACAAGGACACACTGAATCTACCAAAAACAGAATTTCCGATGCGAGGAAATCTGGCAAACCGTGAACCTGAGATGCTGAAAGCATGGCAGGAGATGGATCTGTATGGCCAGATCAGGTCTCGTCAATCAGGTAAAAAAACTTTTATCCTTCACGATGGCCCTCCATATGCCAATGGTGATATCCACATCGGTCATGCAGTCAATAAAATATTAAAAGATATCATTGTTAAATCACAAAGCCTGAATGATTATGATGCACCCTATGTCCCGGGATGGGATTGTCACGGATTACCCATCGAACTGATGGTGGAGAAAAAAATAGGTAAGGCCGGACATAAAGTCGATGCGCTTACCTTCCGTAATGCCTGTCGTGACTTTGCAGCCAGGCAGGTTGAAAAACAGCGTGATGATTTTCAACGTCTGGGGGTCTTGGGTGATTGGCATAAACCTTACCTGACAATGGATTTTGAAACCGAAGCCAGTATTATTCGTGCCCTGGGAAAAATTGTTGATGCCGGTCATTTACATAAAGGCTCCAAGCCTGTGCACTGGTGTATTGATTGTGCTTCCGCTTTGGCAGAGGCAGAAGTTGAATATGAAGACAAAAAGTCACCGGCTGTTGATGTCTGTTTTTCTTTAGTCGACCAGGAGGCACTCTGGTCATGTAATGATGAGACAGTTCATGATCTAGGTCAAAATAGAGGGCAAGGTGACATTGCTTTTGTGATATGGACCACAACGCCGTGGACCTTGCCTGCCAATCAGGCCGTTTGTGTGCATCCCGATTTTGAATATGTACTCATCCAATGTCAGACAGAAAATGGACCACAGCGTTTATTGTTGGCCAAAGAATTACACGAACCTGTGATGCGGCGATCAGGAGTTGAAGATTATCAGGTGATTGCATCATTTAATGGGGCCTCATTGGAAGGACTCAAACTACAGCATCCTTTCTATGATCGTGAAGTGCCTGTCATCCTTGGCAAACATGTCACCCTGGAAGCCGGAACAGGCGCAGTACACACAGCTCCCGGACATGGTCAGGACGACTATGTGGTCGGTCAGCAATATAATTTACCGGTAGAGAATCCTGTCGGCGGTAATGGTTGTTTTTTAGCAGAGACTGAAATCTTTGCCGGTGAATATGTCTTCAAGGCTAATGCGCATGTCATTGAAGTTTTAGAAGAAAAACACATGTTATTGCATCATGAGCAAATGCAACACAGTTACCCACATTGTTGGCGTCACAAGACACCGATTATTTTTCGGGCAACGCCGCAATGGTTCATCAGCATGGATGAAAATGGCCTACGTAAGAAAGCCCTGGAAGAAATTGAAAATGTTGAGTGGACGCCTGATTGGGGACAGCAGCGTATTGATGGCATGGTGCGAGATCGACCTGACTGGTGTATCTCTCGTCAGAGAACATGGGGTGTACCAATTACAGTTTTTGTACATAAACAAAGCGGTGAGTTACACCCGGAGTCACAACACTTGTTTGAAGAAGTCGCGCTTCGTGTTGAACAGGGTGGGATTGATGCCTGGTTTGATCTGGATGCTAAAGAATTGCTGGGTGACGAAGCGGACGAATA
>CAZDFI010000041.1:12606-15204 GCA_964504725.1 uncultured Enterobacteriaceae bacterium | reverse complement strand
TGATACACTGGATGTCTGGTTTGATTCCGGTGTTACCCATGACAGTGTGTTGCAAGCAGATGAACGATTAACATTCCCGGCAGATTTATATCTTGAAGGATCAGATCAACATCGCGGCTGGTTTCAGTCGTCTTTACTGACATCGGTCGCAATCAACGAGACCGCGCCTTATAAGAGTGTATTGACCCATGGTTTCACGGTAGATGCACAGGGCAAGAAGATGTCAAAATCCAGAGGCAATGTTGTCGCGCCGCAAAAGATCATGAATTCTTTGGGTGCTGACATTCTGCGCTTATGGGTGGCAGCAACAGATTATCGTAATGAAATGAATGTCTCGGACGAAATTCTCAAACGTATGGCAGACGCCTATCGCAAGATAAGAAACACAGCACGTTATTTATTATCAAATCTTGATGGTTTCAATCCCGAAACTGATTGTGTTGCATATGATGAGATGCTTGAACTGGACAAGTGGGCGGTTGATCAGGCTATGCTTTTACAGAACGATATTCATTCTGCATATAATCACTATCAGTTCCACCAGATTTTTCAAAAGTTACAGCAATTTTGTGGGGTAGAGATGAGTGGTTTCTATCTGGATATCACAAAAGATCGCATGTATACCATGCAGGCCGATAGTTTGGGACGACGTTCTGCGCAAACCGCGATGTATCATATCATCGAAGCATTTGTTCGATGGGTTGCCCCTGTGCTCAGTTTTACTGCTGATGAACTTTGGCAGTATCTTCCCGGAAAAAGAAGTGAATCGGTGTTTCTTGAGGCCTGGTACGAAAAATTTCCTGCACAAACTGCTTCACAGGAACGATGCGACTATTGGCAGCAGGTGATCAATATCAGAGATGGAGTAAGCAAGGAGTTGGAAAAATTACGCGTCGCAGGAGATATTGGTTCTGCACTGGATGCCGAAGTAATACTCTATTGTGATGAAAAACAACACTCTTTATTAAAGCAAATAGAAGATGAATTACGGTTCGTTTTTATTACATCATACGTTACTTTAATTTCAGAATCGGAA
This sequence comes from uncultured Enterobacteriaceae bacterium, assembly GCA_964504725.1. Lineage (GTDB taxonomy): Bacteria > Pseudomonadota > Gammaproteobacteria > Eutrophobiales > Eutrophobiaceae > SMWN01. The sequence goes on along the minus strand of CAZDFI010000041.1, from coordinate 14,168 downwards.
AGCGATGAGAGTGCAGTAGAAACAGAGATAAAGGGAATTAAAGTGCTAGTGTCTCCTTCAATACATAAAAAATGTGTACGCTGTTGGCACCATAGAAAAGATGTAGGCAGTCATGACAAGCACCCGGAATTATGTGGTCGTTGTGTAGAGAATGTTGATGGAGAGGGTGAGCTTAGGCGGGAGGCCTAACATAATTTTCTGTGATGATTAATTTTTCTCCTGGTTTAAAATGGCTATGGTTGTCGGTCCTTGTGGTTTGCCTTGATCTGTGGACAAAAAATCTGGCGAGCCAATATTTACAAATGCACGAACCTGTTGCTGTTATTCCCGGGTTTAATCTCACACTGATGCACAATTATGGTGCTGCTTTCAGTTTCCTTGGTGACGCGGGAGGATGGCAACGATGGTTTTTTATTTGTCTGACACTTGCTGTAAGTGCATTTATTATCATATGGCTTTATGGCTTAAAAGCCAGACAGAGATGGATGGCTTGTGCTTTAGCGATGATTCTTGGTGGTGCTGCAGGAAATCTTTGGGATCGTGTAACACTTGGGTATGTTATTGATTATATTGATATTTCACTGAGTTTTTTGCCATGGAGGCTATTCAATCCCTGGCCAGCGTTCAATATTGCGGACTCAGCCATATTTATAGGTGCCGCGATGCTCATTATTGATGCGATCTGGTTCAGTGAGGCAAAAGAATAATTTATTGAATGATTGACAGATGTTGCAAAGAAACGTAGCTTACTTTTAATACATTAATAGAATTCAATTTCAGGTACACGTAATGAAAATAGTAATGGCAAATCCACGAGGTTTTTGTGCTGGCGTAGATCGCGCTATCGAGATTGTCGAAAGAGCATTGGAGTTGTTTGGTGCTCCCGTTTATGTGCGTCATGAAGTCGTGCATAACAAATATGTCGTGGACAGGCTGCGAAAGAAAGGTGCCATTTTTGTGGAAGAACTGGATGAAGTCCCGGATGATACCACCGTGATTTTTAGCGCGCATGGCGTTGCCAAGATGGTACGCGAAGAGGCAGCGCGTAGAAAGTTACGTGTTTATGATGCAATTTGTCCGTTGGTGACAAAAGTGCATATGGAAGTGGGTCATTATCAGGATGAAGGGCGAGAGTGTATCTTGATTGGTCATGAAGGGCACCCTGAAGTTGAAGGCACGCTTGGACAATATCAACCACAAAATAATTCAGGGGGAATGTATCTAGTTGAATCTGTAGAAGATGTATGGAACCTGGAAGTAAAAAACCCCGACTTTCTGGCATTTGTTACACAAACGACATTATCTATGGATGATACTGCAGAAGTAATCGATGCCCTACGCGAACGTTTTTCAAATATTGCAGGACCCAAAAAAGAAGATATTTGTTACGCGACCCAGAACAGACAAGATGCCGTGAAAAACCTGAGTGAACAATGTGATCTGATCCTGGTTGTTGGTTCACCTAATAGTTCTAATTCAACACGGTTGATGGAGATTTCGGAAAAAGTCGGTGTGCCCTCCTATTTAATAGACAATGCCTCTGAAATTAAACAGGAATGGTT
>CAZDFI010000041.1:11078-12596 GCA_964504725.1 uncultured Enterobacteriaceae bacterium | reverse complement strand
CAGGTGCCTCGGCACCTGAAGTATTGGTAGAGGCTGTGATTAATCAATTGAAAATGTGGGGTGCTGATTCGGTTGATGAAGCTCCGGGAATAATTGAAAAAGTCGTGTTTTCCTTACCCAGGGAACTCGCCAAAATTGAGCATACCCAGCTATAAAACGTAATCAGGTTTTTCTATATAAAGCTTTAGTATCCAATAAACGCTGATTTTCTTTTTAATCAGATTATGTTTTTTCTTCGCTAGTTTGCTGATTCGCTTCAGCGTCTTCTGTACCTTTTTCCATGAAACCAGCGTCCTCAAGTTCACTGATTAAAGACGCCTTGTTAAGACCAATAATCTGTTTTTCTCCAAATATCACTGTCGGGACTTTTAAACTACCACCTGCCCCAATTTTTTCATTTAATTCATTTTGAAGTTCAACATTATTTTCTATATTCACTTCAGTAAATTTTGCACCGTATATTTCAAGGACATAACGCATGACAGCACAGGAATCGCATTTTGGTACGGTATAAATGGTGATATCAACATCTGATGGTTCCTGAGTGGATTTCGAAGGTTTACCGGTTTTCAGTTCCAGGGTATCGACAGTCGTCATTCCGGGAGGGCATATTTTCTGGAATACCCTTTCATTGTTTTCGCCTACACATTCCTGGATAGTGACGGCATGGACATTAAATGCTGATAAACCCAATACCATAATCTTCAGACTATTTGTAATGTATTTCATAGTATTCTCTTTTTCGGTTGATTGAAAAAACGAACATTTTCAGTAAATTATTGTCAACACCTAGTATAGCGGTGAGGTTCTGTTTATGCCACTATATGAATAGAAATTCTGTATACTTATTCTGAGCAAATTTAAGGCGATTTGTTCAATAACCAATGAGATTGTTACAATGGGCAGATTAAATCGAAGTATATATTCATGTATTCAAATATTTGCCATGTGTCTGCTTTTCAGCAGTGTCCATGCAGCATTTTATAAATGGGTCGATGCTGATGGTAATACCCACTATACCCAACAACCACCGCCTGGTGATATTGAAGCTGATATTATTAAACCTCCATCCAGGATAGATACAAAAGGTGCGTTGAAAGAACTGAATGAAAATCATAAGTATTTAGGGGATCAGCAAAAAGAGCGGGAAAAACAGGCAGAAGACCGGGAGTTCGAAGAAGCGAATGCGGCTATCAGAAAATCCAATTGTCAATTGGGAAGAGATAAAATGGCCAGATTAAGGTCAATTGCATTGGCTCGGTCAAGAAGTGTCAGTGGAGATGGCACTATGTATAAAATGACCGAAGAACAAAGACAGGCAGAAATAAAACAAGCGCAAGATATCATTGACAACAATTGCAATTAAATCCTGGTGTTAAACAGTCCACTAAGATTCAGTTGATAACAGAGTTTCCTTTGATATAAGGATATCGATGGCTTTTTTAGAGGTTTACGGCTGGTTCGGATATCCTTTCTTATAAAACACCTACCAACAATCAGAGGTATTCGTGCCCGAAG
>CAZDFI010000041.1:0-11068 GCA_964504725.1 uncultured Enterobacteriaceae bacterium | reverse complement strand
AAGCACCTTTCACTCCGTTCGAAGTCAGGGTCAGGTTGGCGCAGTCAGTATCGTCTGCTTGCCCGCCTTGGGGTGTGGCGGTCAGTGTATAACTAGTTGCAGTAGCTACCGCATCGACAGAATAATTTCCACTTTCCGTGATATAAGGGTCAGCTGATAATCCTAAAGCGGTCATTACGGTCGTGTAGGTTTTATTGTCGAGGTAATATTGTTCCTGACGTGTCGCAGCTTCCAGCAGTGCCGACTTGCCATCCGAACGCGCGGATCTCAGGACAGAGCTTCGGTAACTGGGCAGCGCAACGGCCGCCAAAATGCCGATGATGGCCACAGTAACCATTAGTTCTATCAAGGTAAAACCTGATGTTTTTTGTTTGTGAGTTCGGTGTTGTATTTTCATGATTACAGATTCCTGTAGAGTACGTTTATTTGCATGGCTCGTATCAGAAGAAGGGTGCGAATATTATAAACGCACCCTTCTTAGGGTAGCTTATTTGAATTCCTTCCCTGGAATTAACGGATACATTTCGCAACATATTTTATGACTATTCCTGCGCTTCATACCAGAATGTCTTCCAGTAAGTGCCAATCTCAATGTTCTGAACGGTGCCGCCGACGCCGCCGCCGTTGGTAGTTTGTCCTTGCATGAGGATAAATCCTTCACCTAGTGGGACAGCTTCGACAGGGATACCGCCGCTTTCCAGTACATCAGAACGATCTGATGTGGCCAGCACCTCGCCGCCTACATCGTTACTTGTGTCGAAGTTCTGAACGGCTGTGGCATCAAACAGGTCAACAATGTATTGTCTACCCAAACCTTCGGAGAGGTCGCAGGTGAGTGGTATAGAGTTTGGCGAAAATGTGGTGAAAATAACCTTGCCGCCCAGTGTCAGTGACGGAGCCAGATTTTTTTCACCACCATCTGCGAGGTCAATAAACCAGCCGTTGGTAATGTTAGCTAGTTGGGTTGAGTCGCAAGAGCTGTCCTGGAAGCAATTATCTGTCAGATCTGACAGGCCAGTAGGATCCCGTTCGGTGATGGTTGGGCTGTTTGTGCTGGCAATCACCCTGTCCTTATACATGTAAAAGGCATTATTTGTTTCAACAGCCTTTGGATCCTCGCGATCCCCGGAGCCAATTATTATGGCATCAAAATCTCCAGTATCATCCAGGGTACTGGCCACATCGACACGGTTAAAGAAACGCCTGTCAGTCGACTTGTCAGTGGCTAGAAAGTGACGACCGACATTGAGGATTCTGGTGACGGTCCACGCTGATGGAGCATCGCCAACAAGGTCGATTCGCCATACCTGGCCACCCAGGTCGCCGACATAAGCTCTATCTACGAGACTGTTGCCGGTAGAATCAAAGGCGACCAGTTCGGCAACGATACTGTCTTCAAGATTTGGTACGAGTCTGCTTTTTGTGGTTGAAACGTAGTTAGATGTTGTATTGTTATCGACCACCGCTTTCCACACCAGGGCACCTGTCAGCGCATCAACAATAAAGATAGCATTCCCTTCTACATCTTCGGTACCAATGGAGATGGAGCAGGTGACACCTGTCGTACAACCGGCATCTTTGCCCTGTGGGCCAGTGATGCCTGAGATACCATCTTTGCGATCACGGTTGGGTTGATCTTTACCATAATCTGTTTCGGTGGGAGTTGTATCGAATGTATCATCACCTGTATCATCGCCGTTATAACCACCACCGAAGATGAGCACATTCCGCGCTCCATCCGTATGACCGTAATCCAGTTTCACGACGACGGGTCTCGACCAGGTTTGACCAAGTTCCTTAAAATCTGTGTCATAACAGGCATTACCATCGGCCGCCACAAAAGTGTTGCCCGTCCCGCAGGCCGTTGCATCTGCCGCAGTTTTGATCAAGGGATCAGCATATTTGCTGATGCGCCATAATAGTTCCGGGCTATCTGGATTGGTCGCATCGATGGCATAGTAAGATTTACCCCCTCTACGCAAACCAACATAGATAATGACCCTGTCATCGGTGCCGGCAGAGACCGCTGGTGGTCCGGTGACGGCAGATACGGCAGTATCAATTTTACCATCGGAGTTGGCATCAATAATCAGCGCAGCCGCAGAACCATCCGCCGTGATGGGGTGTATAGGCGTACCATTTGCTGCATTATTTTTTATTTTATCTGCTAGCGGTTTCAGTTCTCTAGGCATAAAGGCCCAGTCCTCTTCACCACTTTCATCATTAGTGGTGGCCGAGGTTGTGTTGGTGAACATATGATAGAAGCCATCATTGGTGCCGACGAAGATACGGATATCCGAGTTATCATTATTATCATCACTATCATCATAAGAACCGCGTTCGCCATAGTTGATGGTCAACGGTTGTGAATGCAGCGGATCGCCCATGAACCAGCTACGGATAGTGCTGCCATCATCTTCCAGGCCACGCGCATACTCAAGGATATTAATGGCCTTAGCCTGTTCAGCGGTGGTGGCACCAGTGTAGGTGCTAGCCGTCGCCGCCGGGTTCCAGTCCCTGGTAATCTCAGGCCATAACGCTGTTGCCTTGGCAACATCAGCATTTAGATCAAACAGGTTATTGTTGGTACCCGGCGGCGATGTGAGCGTCGCTGCTTCGGTAAATAATTGACGCGTGACTGCAGTGGTGGTGCTATTTGCAGCCCCGGGGGCTGTCGTCGTGTCGTTAATGTAGCCAGGGATCTGTTGGCCCGCACCACCGCGCATGACGGCGCGACCATCTTTGCCTGCATCTGCATCACCATCGGGATCTGCAAGCGTAAGGTTACTATCTGTAGAATCCGTCCACAGCGACAATGAACTGGAGAGTACACGGCCATCAGCAGGGTCGATTGCGTTAACTCCATTGGCATCAATCAGCGTGAGCAAATTAAAATCAACCTTGAGTTTCTTCAAATTGCCTGGCCAGAAGGGTTTCTTGTCCTCATCAGCATCAAACAAAGCAAGGAATACCTCATCCACAACCTGGGCGCGGTTAAAGACATTGACCGGCACCGAAGGCGCAACGAAAGTAGTACTGATGCTCAATATTTCTTCGAATACATCCACGAGTGCTGTTACCATTTCATCAGGATCCGCAAATGAGATTGCAGTGTCCCTGCCACCACCTGCTACAGCCCAGTCATTTTGTGTATTGGTAACTGTTTTGGATATGATGTAGCTGGTTATATTTTGTATGCCATCTGCTGCCACTGTGATGCTTCCCGTGGTTGTATCGGGGATCATGTCGTTACCATGTACGTAGGCCAGAACTTCTTCAAAAATTGCATTAGCAGCAGTGCTTATACTGGGCATTCCCAAGCCTTGCAAGGCGACAGTATTTGTCAATTGCGTGCCATCGTGCTCAGGACTGGTGTTACTGTCATAACCTCCGCTATCTTGTGTACCAAACAAGAGATTTAATACATAGATATCGGCACAGGCATTGGAGCTTTCAAAAGGGCTGATGTATTTGGTTCCATTTTCGATAGAGGTATCCCAGGTTGCCAGCGGGGTATCCACATCAGTATTTTGGGCATTAGAGGTGCCATAATTGATGTAGCCGTTATGGCCATTGTAGATATCCTGTCCGGTCAGGTATCGATAGAATTCAATATAGGCCTCAGAGGACTGTAGTGAATGTGAGGCAGAACCAGTATCAAATCCCGGGATATTGGCTATTTGATCTTGAAATTCTTGGCGACTGCTTGCATCTGAAACGGACTCCAGCCCGCGTAATATAACTCCACCATTACTACATTTGACTGAAGATTGGGGGCCGTGACAGTTGTCATCATGATCATTACTCATCATGATGCCAATCTTGACACCTTCCAGAGTTGCCACTACAACGCGAATGGCTGCCAGCAGACCTTCATACAAGTCTATTTTGGAGGCAACGGCACCATTATCATCATGAAAGCCCATGGCAAATATTTCATCAGCAATTTCCACACTGAATGGGCAGCCAAAATTATCAACAAGATCCTGTCCGGAAGTCGCGTTCAATGTGCTTGAACAGAGAGCCGCACCGGTAGCAGAAGTATAGTCAAGATTAAACATGACCAATGGCTCTGCAGGTTCCGGTTGTGCGGGGTCGACATAGATATCGGTATCATCAGCCATGACCGGCACAGATACGCCCAGAGTGCTAAGAAAAATATATGTAGCAACAAGTGTGCTATTCAGAAGGTATTTACGCATGTTTAAAATCTCCAATAATATTTTCATCATCGCTGATGATTGTCCCCCCGAACATTTGACTTCTATCTAAAATAAAATAACGTCCTGACGCTTGATATGAGCAGGCTCTTTGTGGTTTATTAAGCTGTGTGTTCATCGGCTGCGATTTTATAAATTTACACATCATGAGTTAGCACATCCTGTACCGATAAGAATAATACCCTGCGTTTGTTTCGAAATGCCTCTACGGGTCGCTGTTTTGTCTACATCGGCCCTGATAATAAATTCATCGGCCTTGAATTGCTTGCCGTTAGGCCTCTTCGTCCTCGGCGGGATAGCACAGGCCCCGCTCCGTTCAGCAGTTGCGGTGACAGTCTCAGGATCTCCGCTGTTCGGGGCCGCGTAAAATATATCGCCAACATTGGTGGCTGGTGAAAGCGTCACTGCCCTTGCTGTATTCAGCGCACCCGTAAACGGTAAATTATCAAAATCTGAGGCAGTAAAATCGATAGCAGATTGCGCAATTTGAAAGGCGTTTAGTTCTTCTTCAATTGCACTCGACATACGGACTTCCATGACGCCTGTAGAGACAGACGAGATGGCGAGGTAGGTCATTGCAATTAATAATACGATACACAGCAGCAGCGCAGATCCTTGTTGCTGTGTGGCAAACTGCCGCATCGTGGTTTGTCGTGTGTTTGAAATTATTTTCATGTCTGTATCCATCATTGATTTTCCGGCTAATTGTTGCCTGTCTATCTATTTATAGCAGGCCTATGAATGCTGTGGGATTTCTCAACATCACCGTTGTGCTATAAACATGGCGGTAGTAGTTGTCGTTAAATGGGTCTATTGTCATGCTGCCCATGTTGTAGGTTTTCGAATTAGTATATGACCAATCCGCAGTCGCACTCCGAACCAGCAGAAATATACGGATGGAGACAACCAGTTCTGCCTGGATTGCAGTAATGTCGGAAATGTACTGGTTGGCGACCAAATCTTCGTCGCTATCATAGCCAAATTCCAGATGAATTTGTTCTATACCCTCTGCCAGACAATCTGTTGCTGGATTAAGTGTGAGTGGGTCACCTTTTGAGCGTGGCGTACTATCACCACTGGTCTTCAATTGTATTCTACACAACACGGGAACGATGTTGCCATCTACAGTATCATTACGTATCACATAGAGAACGGGTTTATATTGCCAAAAATCTCCGCCCGTAAGACCGCATACATCGGCTCCGCTGCCTGTGTTGTCATCATCTAGAATGCATCCTGAATCACTGCCCGAACCATAAATATATACATTATCCTCATCCGGTGTTGCATCCGAATCGCTACTGGCACTCTTGAAGGCAACCGCATTTGTGTTGGCCCGCATAGTGCCACCAACGATCTTTCCGCTACCATTACAATTAGTGTCTGTGGATGGGTTAAACATGGGGGTACCGGCATCATACTTGTAGTACATCAAAGCGGTTGCGGCATTGAGGATATCAATCCCACAATCATTACCTGCCGTTAAGGGAATGGGATTGTTTATGCCAGTGTTAGGGCTGAGGTAACCGGCCCAATAGTCGACGAGCATTGCATCTTTTGCAATCTTTCTGATGGCAAATCTTCCGTTCTCCTGCATCCTGGCGATGACTTCATCCTTACTGTAGTTTTTACTGGTATTGGTATACATCGTCAGTACGGAAATAGTGATCAGGGCAAAGATTGTGATGGCAACCATCAATTCAATCAGTGACAGGCCGCTTTGCTTTTTGTAAATAAATGTTTTGATTTTCATAGTTAATCCAGAACGAAGGTTTTAACTTCGATAACCTTGCGGAACGCGTTGTCTGTTCCAGTATCATGATAATTGGTGGATGTAGAACCACAGGCATTGATGCCGGGATTGGAAAGTTTTGTCAGACCTCGCCAGGCGATGGCAACAGTGACTTCACCCAGAGTGCCACCGGCTGTAATACAACCGGTGGGTAATATCAGGCCACCTGTGTTTGTAGTTACCCCTCCGATGGTTTTGGTCTCTGCTGCACCCACAATGGCCTGTTGCCACTGGTACAGATCATAAGCCACTATCTTATCGGGATCACATTCATTAGTAGTGCAGTTATCGAGTGCGGCAGGTGCAGTCAGGGTTCCTGTGACATCTGGTGCACCCGTATAAAGACTCAATTGAGCTTTATTTGCACGCATCCGTTCGACAATGTCCTGGGTAAGCATGACCGCCGTCACTCTTTGCAGGGCTTCAAAGCTTGTTCTCTTGGAGGTCACCTGCAGTCCGGCGATACCGAGCAAACCAATCGCGAGGATGATCACGGCAATCAGGACCTCAATGAGAGAGAAACCTGAAGTCCTGCTTATTCGGCTTATTTGCTGAGATTTATCTTTAGTAAGAGTGTTGTGTTTATTCAGACTCATTTTATTATCTATTATGTTCATATACAGATTTAAGGTGTGCAATCGGTAATGGGGTTACTTGTCAGGGCTGCACGACCAACAAGTTTAATGCTAATTTGTTTGCCATAACTTTCTCCACGATCATCACAGATGGCATAAACTGCCTGTGAAGCTTCATCGAGTGTGCCATCTGGTTTATAGACCAAATATTGATTACCAGAACCATTTGACATGATGTTGACAGTATCATGAGCTGCATTGCCAATCCCGATAATGGTATCTGTCGCGGAGTTATAAGGAATGGCAGTTTCCCCTTTGGCGTATACAATCCACCCAGTAGTCCAGGTATTGGCCGTTCCTCCACAAGCAGTAAAATTTGTAGTACGACACATCACGGTTTTAACCTTTCTTTTCACCGCTTCAGTGCGGGCGATATTGATTGACTCAAGCATGTTATACATTTGTGATTTAAGACGATTATTTGCGATAAACTGCCCAATATTAGGCAATGCAATTGCCGCCATCACAGCAACCATGGTCGTGACAATCATTAATTCAATAAACGTGAAACCATTGGCAGAAAGGTTTTTAATATTTTTATTCATTAACTTAATCTTATTCTGATGTTAAGTGAGTGTGAAACTTCATAGGTGCTAATATAGCAAACTCAGGTTAATTTTTAGCTAAAGATGTGATGAATGGTATCTTTTAGCCGACAGATGGTAGAACTACTGACGATAATTGTTGTAACAGTGTGAATTAGTTAACATTTTTTTATGAATAAATTCGATCTTATTATTGTTGGCGGAGGCATCATTGGCATGGCCACAGCCCGGGAATTGGCCATGCGCGGGCTTTCTGTTGCACTGTTTGAAAAAGGGAAGTTAGGCAAGCAGGCCAGTTGGGCAGCGGGTGGGATATTGTCATCTATGCGTCCCTGGTCAGAGAAACCATGTTCATCTGAACTATCGAGTCAGGGAAAGGCGTGTTATGCAGACTTTGTTTCTGAATTGAAACAACAGACAGGCATTGATTCAGAATATTATCGGTCCGGGTTATTAATGATAAATCAAGACGATATTGATCAAACCAAGCAGTGGGTAAATCAGAATCAAATTCCATTTTATGAAAATTATAAAAATTATCCAACGGGTATGAACATTCCAGTCAAGTCGATCTTTCTTACCGAGATTGCGCAGGTCAGAGTTCCAAGCCTGTTAAAGGCCCTGTTTGCCAGCTTGCTCAAACTCAAAGTCACTATTTTTGAAAATTCAGCGGTTTCGGAATTGGGCTCGGTTGATGGAAAATGTGAGTCCGTAATGGTTGGGCGGGAGAGGTATTATGCCGATAACATCATTGTGACTGCAGGTGCCTGGAGCGAACAGATATTAGGTGCAAATAAGGATGACATAAAAATAAATCCTGTTTTAGGACAAATGCTTTGTGTGAAATTTGCCAAACAACCACTTGAGACGATGATCCTGGACGGCGGGTATTATTTTATTCCCAGAAGAGATGGTCATGTATTGATTGGCAGTACGATGGAGAATGTCGGTTTTAATCAAGCGACGACACAAATGGCACGGAATAATTTAATGCAATGGGCGGGGGCACTATGGCCCGATATTGTAGAAGCAGAGTTCATTAAACATTGGTCCGGATTACGGCCTGCAACAGTTAATGGCGAGCCGTACCTGGGGAAGTTAAGAGATTTCGAAAACGTCTATATCAATGCCGGGCATTTTAGAAAGGGAATATTACAGGCACCCGTCTGCGCCAGAATAATGGCTGAAATGATCTGTTGATCAACGGTGAATAGTTAATAAATTCATTTTTTGGGCAGTGTGGAGTAGTGCAGATTGACTGGGCTTTGGATATACTTCGGTCATGAACTTTGGCGAACAACACAATATTGGCAGTGATCAAATAGAGCACGTACTGGAAGATCACAGTATCAGGCCGACCTCACAGCGAGTGGATATCGCCAAAGTGATACTGGCTAAACCGCAACACTTGTCTGCTGAGCAGGTGCTTGCTAATGTGAATACAAAAGATCATCTGGTTTCAAAGGCCACAGTCTATAACACATTAAATTTGTTTGTTGATAAAGGTTTAATCAAACAGGTGATCATTGATTCCAGATATGTATTTTATGACTCAAATACTGAGCCACATCATCATTTTTATAACGAAGATACAGGCTTACTTTATGATATCGATGACGAGGATATGCTACTGAAGGAAATCCCAAATCTACCCAAAAACACTGTGCAAAAGGGCATTGACGTTGTCATTCGAGTAAAAAACCAATCCTGAAAAAACACAAAACTGTATATTGAGGTGATGTATGACATCTTACATACCCAGGCAGTTTGGGTATATACTCGCGACGATTTTAAGTAAATGCCGAAGTAGCTCAGTTGGTAGAGCAACTGTTTCGTAAATAGTAGGTCGGAGGTTCGATTCCTCTCTTCGGCACCAACTATGATCCTGGCTGGTGTGTATGAATTCCGGTTATAGTATGAGCATCTGGCATCAAGAATGTAGTTAACAAGAGTGTCAATCTTATTAAAATAGTAATGTATGCTCTACAGTTACTGAACTAAATTTACACTTATCGAACTAAGCGGAATAGTATGTTACCTCTACACCATAAAAAATACGGACAATTTCTTTTTATATTCTTCAGCTCGTTGTTTTTTCTATGTTTCTCACAAATGATTTATGCCAACACCGAGATTGGCGTTGTCGAAGAACTCTCTGGGACGGCTTTCGCCAAACTTCCGACTGAGGACAAGAGACAATTAAGTATCGGGGATAACATATACGAAAGTGACCTGATCACAACTGAAACAAAATCTTCCATCGGTCTGTTACTCAAAGATGATACTGTATTTAAACTTGGCCCTGAGGCCAGGTTATTGGCGGTCAAGTTTAAATATCAAAAGGACGTAGAAAATGATTCTCTCACGTTAAAAATACTGCAAGGTACTTTCAGATTTGTTACCGGGCTTATCGCCAAAAAAAGACCGAATACGATGAACGTAGATACTGCGGTTGCAACAATAGGCATTCGGGGGACCAATGTTGTTGGTGAAGCGGATGCTACCTCAGCGACCATTATACTTATTGAATCGGAAGATACTTCTCGCAAAGCAATTATTGAAGTATCGAACAGTTTTGGCACCGTAACAATCGACGAGCCGGGTTACGGTACAGAGATCCCGGATGAGTTCAGCCCCCCATCACCACCACGGCGTATGCGTCTGCAAACGATCAATAACCTGATGCGATCAATGCAATCCATTCGACGGATAAACATGCCACGTCCACGCTGACGGTTCACTTACCTTGATCCAAAATCATTTCGTTGTATGTACGAAGATGCCGTCCCAATCGGATGGAGGAGGATTATTCATAAAGGTATCTATACGTTCCAGATAGATATTGTATAGTTTCCGTTTAGGTGTCATTTCATTTAATTCCTTGAAAATTAGATGAGCATTTAGCCAGTCCTGTTTTCGATAGGCTAAAATCGCTTTTTCTGACTTTTTCATCTCGGCACGTTCTTCGTCTGTGACATCATTTTCATCGGCAATCGGTTCATATATCTTGATCGGTTTGTCCTTGCCTTTTACCTTGACGATGTCGAGTTCACGGTAGACAAATTCCGGCACGGCATCTTTAGTGGTTTCACTGACAATAAACTCTACACCATAATTTTTAGTCAGTCCTTCAAGTCGTGAGCCCAGGTTAACGGCATCGCCTAGCACGGTATAGGCCATGCGGAATTCAGAACCCATGTTTCCCACACTCATCATTCCGGTGTGTAATCCGATACCGATATAGATCTCAGACCAGCCACGTTCTACAAATTCTGCCCGAATGGCATTCAAGCGTTCAAGCATCTCCATCGAAGCTTTCAGCGCAAGGCGTGCATGATTCGGATTTTCCAGTGGCGCACCCCAAAAGGCCATGATTGCATCACCCATGTATTTATCGATTGTCCCACGGTTTTCGTGGATGATTTTTGTCATTGGTGTCAGATAGGCATTCATCAATTGTGATAATTGAGCGGGGCTCAATCCTTCCGAGATGGTTGTGAATCCCCTGATGTCCGAAAATAACACTGTCATTTCCCGATTTATCGCATCCAGCGAATAGGAATCCGGATTAAAGTTCATTTCATCGACCAGATCGGGAGGTATGTACTGACCAAAAGTAGCGGCAATTTGATGTTTGCCTCGACGCTCGATGAAAAAACCGTATGACATATTGGCAATAAATAGCATAAAGATAAGAATTAAACTTGTAGCCAAAGGCATGACCAGATTACCGTATTGCCAGAACGTAATATTGAGCGTAATTATCATCGCACTGCTGACCAGGGTAGCGAAGGTGACCCACAACGGGCTAAGTAATGGTAATAACAACGTGAGAAAACATCCCATCAGTAATAATTGAATGAATTCAATGCCATC
>CAZDFI010000040.1:12790-21888 GCA_964504725.1 uncultured Enterobacteriaceae bacterium | reverse complement strand
TCAATGCCACTATCAGATGATAATATTTCTGTAAGTATGCTGCGCACCACCGCTGAATCATCAATAATCAGTACGCTGATTTTATTCATGTTTTATAACCAAATGATTTATTTTTTACTGATTAAAAATATCTACCTTACCTGTGAGTTTCTCATGTCTAAGCGTATCAATGTATTCTGTTTCACGTTTAACAACCGTTTCGTTATGCATGCGAAAAAGTTTTTTCACCCGCACACGACCTGACAATGGAAAATACTGGACCTTGCGTGGATAAACTCCACCAACATCCTCGGATGCAATTTTGAAACCCTCCTTCAAAATATATTTCTTTACAAAGTCAATATTATTACCACCAATGTCGGTTTTTAGATTCAATACCTTGCCACCACCAAATACCTTTACTTCAAGGTTTTTACGAATACCTCCATTGGCAATAATCACATTGATAAGCCGTTCCATAGCAATATTTCCATACCTCGCTTCAGTACTGACTGCTGTATTTTCCCACGCCCCTGAGCTATGACCACTGTTTTCAGGCAGCATGAAGTGATTCATGCCTCCAATTCCACTGACAGGATCACGTATACATGCTGAGATACAAGACCCTAATACTGTGGCAATCATCTCTCCATACACTGATACGTAGTATTCTCCAGGCTTTATCTTGGCTGCAAAAATATCATGTCGCTGATCCCAATAACGATTGATATGCTCAAACCCACGCAATGCAATTGGCATATCACCAAAATCCCGTTCATTATCATCATTTTGAAATATCATCATGACACCTTTTGGTGAATGGTCCTGCCTACCGATAGAAATCTGTCTGTTAAACCAAACAGGCTCTCCGAGTGGCCGACGAACAGGTGACCGCCATCAGATAAAAGGTTCGCAAAACGATTCAAAAGCATAATGCGTGTTGGTTTATCAAAATAAATCGTGACATTACGACAAAATATCGCATCAAATGGCCCTTGCATTGGCCATTCTGTTGTCAGATTAAGCTGACGATAAGTGATCATTTCCCTGAGTTCATTTCCCACTTTACCCGTTCCTTCGTTGTTCCCAACCCCCAGGCTGAACCAGCGTTTTCGTCGTGCAAGAGAAACATCCTTTATCCGTGGCAGAGGATAAATCCCTTGGGATGCTTTATCGACAATGCTTGAATCCAGATCAGTAGCCAGAATTTTGGCATCCCAACGCTTAAAATCAGGAATACTCTCCTGCAACACCATGGCAATCGAGTAAGGTTCTTCTCCTGAGGAACAACCGGCAGACCATAGTCGTAATCTAGGCCGGTTCTTACCATTCTGTTTCTCAATCAAATCTGGTAATAGATTCTTTGCAAGAAATTCAAAATGATGATTTTCACGAAAAAATGAAGTGACATTCGTCGTAATTGCATTGACGAAATGCGTTAGTTCATCATCATCATTTTCCTTTAATTTGTCACAATACTGCTTGAAACTATTCAGACCAAGTTGTCTCAACCGCCGTGCCAATCTCCCGTAGATCAGTTCCCGCTTGCCAGAAGACAAACTTATTCCTGCCCTGGTTCCTGCAAGCTGGGCAAGATAATTAAAATCCTTTTCTGTAAATAAAAATTCCTTACTCCTGTTTTCCATTTCAACGCCCATTAATCAATCCCGTCCAGTCCCAACCTTGCTTGCAAATTAAGTGTTGCCGCTCTGCTAATCATTTCCACTGAGGGCTTAATCCATATCACCTCCTTGTTTTGTGCCTTGATTTTGATTACAAATGCAAGCAGCAACTGCAACATGGCTGTATCCAACATTTCTACTGCTGAGGCATCAATTGTTATATTTTGTTTTGACTCCAGCATCTTTTCAAGCTGTGCATACATAGTTTGCACATCATTGATGATTAAAACAGAATCCAGCTTAATGTTCGTCTCCTGCAAAATTTTTGCCTTGTCCGATTCATTTCCAGGCGTACTTTTTTTAGCGCGCTTTTTAGCTGGAACTTTTTTGGCCTGAGTCTTTTTGACTTTAGTTTTTTTGACAGCCTGTTTCGTTGCTTTTGTTTTCTTAGACTGTGTTTTCTTTACCTCAATTTTTTCAGTTACGGCATCATTCGTTATCCAAGCCAATGGATCATCGCCTAATGCGCGTGATTTTGTTTTAGGCTTTGCCGTCACGACGCCCCTCCGGAGCAGGCTCCATTTAACAAATTATTCGCCAGTGCCTGATAATCAACAGCACCATTATTACCTCGTTTAAATTCAAAAGCGGTTTTGCCGAAGCTGGGGCATTCAGCCAGCACCGAGGTCTCCCGAATTGGGGTGCCCAACACACTTTTGGGGAAATATTCCAATAATTTGTCGCGTACCTCCCAGGATAATCGTCTTCGAGTATGAAACCTGGTCACAACTATCCATTGTGTAAATGCATAAGTATGTCTTTCCTCGAACTGTCTCAATGTTGCTATCAAATCAGACAATCCACGCAGAGCAAGATAATCACTCGCTACTGGCACGATTATCTCGTCAACAACTGCCAGGGCATAATCAATTAATAAACCAGAGGCAGGCGGACAATCAATAAAAATAAAATCCTGATCTGCGCCCATTGTAGATACTGCATTTTTCAGACGTTCTTGCGACTGTTTAACTCCACCACCACGCTCCAATACATCAAGAACGGATCCGGCAGGTATTAGCTTTAAGCCATCTCTAACATCGACGATAACCTCATTTACCGGCTTTCCATCCAACATTATTTTATCGACACCTTGCTGATTACGATTAAAGGCCCCTAAATGCGCCGCCAAATGTCCCTGGGGATCCAAATCAATGACCGTCACCTTGTGTCCCGCTAAGGCGAGAGCATGTGCCAAATTTGCAGTTGTGGTCGTTTTACCAACACCACCCTTTTGATTAATTACCGCTATTGCACGCATCTATTATTTCAATTCCATCTTTATTTTTACTCTTTATGCAAAACAGAACCTGTCTCTATAGCTTCCTGTTCTGTTATATGACCGGAATGACTCTGAACAAGGCCTGGCACATCAATTATGAGGGCAACAGATCCATCACCCAGTATGGTTGCGCCAGCAAGCCCCTGTACCTGACGGAAATTTTTCTTGAGACTTTTTATAACAACCTGTTGCTGACCAACTATCTCCTCTACAAAAAGCCCAACACGCTTAGCGCCAGTATCAATGATTATCAGTAATCCCTGATCCAGATTCGTTTTTTCGGTTTCAATATTAAATACTTCATGTAAGCGAATGATGGGCAGATATTCTTCCCGATACTGAAAAAATTCAGCTTTACCAGCGACCTCATTCACCTGCCCCTCCTTGATTTGCAAAGACTCAACAATTGATAACAACGGCAAGATATAGATTTTACCGCCGACCCGCACCATCTGACCCTCTAGAATTGCAAGCGTCAGCGGTAGTCTTATGGTAAATGTACTGCCCTGGCCAGGTTCTGAAACGACTTCAACCGTCCCTCCAAGGTCTGTGATATTGCGACTGACTACATCCATACCGACACCGCGCCCAGAGACATCACTTACTGTAACTGCTGTCGAAAACCCTGGTTGAAAAATCAGATCCTGTGATTGTGCAAGTGATAACTTTTTCCCCTCTGCGACAAGTCCTTTCTCCATGGCCTTTTCAAATATTTTGTCCCGATCAAGACCTGCACCATCGTCAATTACCTCGATAATAATATTGCCGCCCTGATGGTAGGCGTTAACATTTATTACTCCTGTTTCATCCTTGCCTTTAGCACGACGTTGTTCTGGCATTTCTATACCATGGTCTAGTGAATTACGTACCAGATGTACCAGGGGATCACCAATTTTTTCCAGCACTGTTTTATCAAGTTCAGTTGACTGCCCGGAAAATTTCAACTCAACCTTTTTTTCCAGGGTGTGGCTAAGATCCCGAACGATGCGCGGCAAGCGTCGGAATGCGAAATCAATGGGTAACATACGAATATTCATGGTATTTTCTTGCAGATCATGGATATTTCGCACCAAATGCTCAAGGCTTTCACTAAGCTTTTCTGCATGCTCATGCTCTAAATCCATACAAGCCTGGCTTAAAATTGATTGTGTGATCACCAACTCACCAACAAGATTGATCAACTCATCAACCTTGTCGATACTCACTCGAATGGTTGTTGCTTCCTGTCCTCCCAGTGATTCTCTATCCGACTGACGACGCCCGAATGTGCCCATTCTATCCTCGTCTGCCCTTCTATCCCGTTGCTCCCGCCTATCGGGTTTTGCCTTTATCTCCAGTTTGCAATCGCCTTCTACCCAGGCGAAGACTTCATTCACTTGCTCATGATTGGCATCACCTTTTAGTAGCATTTCCCACCCGAGATAACATTTTTCCGGATCCAATTCGGAAAAATCCGGCAATCTGCTTGTATCAACCTGCACCTCAAGCTCACCAAGACCATGCAATTCCCTTAACATACGTAGGGGGTCATTACCACTGTAGAACAGGTTTTCATATGGGTGAAATGAAACACACCAGCCAGCATAAGCAGTCTGGCCCTTCGCCTCTGTGTCAGAACTTGTATCAGTGTCTGGTTCAGACCCTTCTGCTGGTAAAGACGCCAGCTGTTGCTTTAGATTGGCAATGGCGGCGCTATCAACTTCCTTATTATCTTTACTGCACAGGACCAATTCTTTAAGGCAATCAACACTCTCAAGTAATAATGTAATGGCATGTTTTGTGACGGAACGTCTACCTTCACGCATTTCATCAAGCATGGTTTCCATACCATGCGTAAATTCTGAAATATCGTTAAACCCAAAGGTTCCCGCACCACCCTTAATAGAGTGAGCGGCTCGAAAAATGGTATTGATCATTTCAGTATCTGTTTCACCCTCTCCCAGTTTAAGCAGCCCAGATTCCATCGCCTCAATCCCCTCCGAGCACTCTTCGAAGAAGATCGAATGAAATTGGGATAAATCTATCTCTTGGGCCATCTAAGGGTTCCTTCTTGTTTTCTACTGATTAAAATAAAACAGGCAGGCAAGTAATAATACGAGGGTAAAATATGCTATTTATCGTCAAACAGATTTTTTCATAACACTCGGTTTACGGTTGTCAACAGGCTGTCAGGGTCAAACGGTTTTTCTATCCATCCCGTAGCCCCAGCATCTTTACCTTGCTTTTTCTTATCCGATCCTGTTTCCGTCGATAGAATAAGTATTGGAGTAAATTTATACTCAGTGACTTTACGTAACTCTCTGGTTAGGGTAATGCCATCCATATTCGGCATATTGACATCAGTGATGACAAGATCAACCGACTGCTCTTTCGCAAATTGCAAAGCCTCAACACCATCTTCTGTTTCTTTAACTTCATGACCCGCTTCAATGAGTGTGAACGAAACCATCTCCCTCATTGATGCAGAGTCATCTACTAGTAATATGCTCGCCATAATAGTTTCTATTATCTCCTGTGATTGCTCGATATTGTTAATACCTAGTCATGAATAAAACAGGCAAAACACACATTCAAATATCTGCTTTCTTCTGAGACCACAACTAAGTATATACAAGCTGTAATCTCTGAGCCACTAAAGCACCAATACCCCATATAATCTACCAGTAAAACTGTGAACTCCGTTAAAGATCTGTAAATTTGAGCAAATTTGAAACTTAATTAAATTTGAATTTTATATTAAACATATCTATTCTAGGCAAATCTGATGCTTTACTGCAGCATACATCGGTTAAATGTCAGTCATTTACAAATATATAGTCAGAAATTCATAAGCCTTTTGAGGAAATTACATGCCAAAAACGATACTAGTTGTTGACGATTCAAGATCAGTCCTTGCTGTGATTGGGACGACATTGAAAGTCGCAGGCTATAACGTTATCCAAGCATCCGATGGTCAAGAGGGACTGGATGTCCTAAATGGCGATGAAAACATTGATATGATCATCACTGATCTTAATATGCCGAATATGGATGGCATCACATTCATTCAGGAGATCAAAAAGCTTGCAGGTTTCGAATTAACTCCTATTTGCATGCTGACGACTGAAACTGAACAATCCAAACTTGAGAACGATGCTTCCATCTCTACAGAAGCATGGATCACAAAGCCTGTTCAACCTGCTCGCGTCATTGATATTGTCAATGGAATACTGCCCCCATAAGCCGGAAAATTTTTCTCACCGAAGTACATGAATTCAGTGAGTCACCATTCTCGTACAGGATCACAGATCATCGTTTGAGCCATCATCTGGTCATAAGGTGATCGAAAATCCTAAGAATTACACCCTCTTTATGAGTATTGACAGTACCAAAAACGGAACTTCAAATAATCTAACCCAGCATATACAGCGACAAAATTAGATGAATAATGAATATTATATTGAATATTCATTATTTACTTGCTATACATGTCCATTATGAATGCAACACAAGAAAGCCTGGAACTAGATATACACTCTCAAATTGTTGAGGCGGCTCATTCTCGCTTCAGTCACTATGGGTATGGTAAAACAACAATGGCCGAAATCGCCACAGATATCGGTATGTCCGCAGCGAACCTGTATCGTTATTTCAAGAACAAACAGGAAATCATCGCCGAATGTGCAAGTAGATGCATGAGTGAACGCGTTGATCGCTTGAGAATAGCTATCAGGCAACCAGGAATGAGTGCCATTGAACAACTTAAAACGTATGTGTTGACCGACTTGCAGATAAGTCATGAAATGGCAGAAGATGATGAAAGAATCGGTGAATTAGTCAATACCATCACCCTGGAACGTCCTGATTTGGTCTACAAGAAGATTGAAGCCGAAAATACCCTGATTGCCGAAATTATTTCTCATGGCAATGAAACAGGGGAGTTTAATATTGACGATATTATTGCGACTGCACAATCTGTCCATTCTAGTCTCATTATTTTCAATGTTCCCATTTTCATGACTTTGTATTCACATGAGCAATTTAAAGAGAAGGCTATTGCAATTGTTGAATTGCTCGTTCACGGACTATCCAATCGTAAATAATTACAGGCATAAATGTTTCATATTTTATAAGGAATGTAATGCATGAAAAGATTCGAACAAGCTTTTGGGAAATGGGTTTTACGATATCGATGGCCTATCATTATCTTCAACCTTGTGTTTGTTGCCCTGGTCGCAACAGGTGGCAAGAATATTTACTTCACGACCAATTATCGTGTGTTTTTTAGTGAAGATAATCCCCAGTTACTTGAGTTTGAAGCACTCGAAAATACTTATGTCAAAAACGACAATTTGTTTTTTGTTCTGGAACCCACTGATGGAAATGTTTTCACACAAGAAACACTTTCGGCTGTTGCATATTTAACCGATCGCGCATGGCAAATTCCTTTTTCAAACCGGGTCGATTCCATCACCAATTTTCAATATACGGAGGCAGAAGAAGATAATCTGATTGTCAGAGATCTGGTCGAGGAGGCATCCACATTAAACGCGGAACAACTTCAGCAGATTAGGGAAATCGCACTGAATGAACCCTTGCTGCATAATCGTTTAATCTCTGACAAGACCCATGTCACAGGAATTAATGTCAATGTTCAATTACCAAGAATCAACGAAGATATCGAAACCCCGGAAGTGGTTAATTTTGCAAGGAAGCTGGCTGAAGAATTCGAAGCTGCCTATCCAGATATAAAAGTTCATCTCACCGGCATGGTGATGATGAACAATGCATTTTCAGAATCAGCAAAAAATGATATTGCCAATCTCGTTCCTATAAGTTTTGCAGCAATGCTTCTCCTGTTAGCCCTTCTGGTAGGTGGAATAACCGGCACCTTTTGTACGTTGTTGGTTATTGCTTCCTCAATCATAGTTGCGATGGGTATCGGAGGCTATATTGGATTCCCCATCTCCCCCCCTTCCGCGACATTTCCGACTATTATACTGACTGTCGCTGTCGCAAATTGTGTACATATCCTGGTCACTTTCCTGCATGATATGCGATTAGGCATCTCAAAACATGATGCACTTATTGAAAGCCTGAGGATCAATTTACAGCCTGTGTTTCTGGCCAGCTTAACGACCGCGATTGGCTTTCTAATGATGAATTTTTCTGATGTCCCTCCTTTCAGACATCTGGGTAATTTTGTTGCCATTGGCGTTGTCACTTCATTCATTATGTCTGTCACATTTTTACCAGCATTGATTTCACTCCTGCCCGTTAAAGTAAAGGAGCAAAAGGATGACCACGACAGAATCATGGAAAGATTTGGTGATTTTGTCGTGAGAAGACGTTCCATTCTTTTCTGGGGAATGTGCGCACTGATACTAATATTACTCACTGGACTTCCTCGCAATCAATTGAATGACGTGTTTGTCCACTACTTTGATGAAACCATTGATTTCAGAGTTGACTCTGATTTCACAACGGATAATTTGACAGGAATTTACAATATTGAATATTCACTGGACTCCGGCGAACCGGGGGGCATTAGCAATCCTGGATATCTGACTAATGTGGAAGCATTTGCTCACTGGTTCCGACAACAACCGGAGATCCTCCATGTTAATTCTTATACGGATATCATTAAACGGTTGAATAAAAATATGCATGGTGACGATCATGCCATGTATAAAATACCGCAAGAAAGAAACCTGTCAGCACAGTATCTACTGCTCTATGAGATGTCCTTGCCTTACGGACTTGATCTGAATAATCAAATTAATGTTGATAAATCTGCCATACGGCTCACAACAACACTCAAAACCTTGTCTTCGAATGAACTCATATCAATCGAAGAACGTGCTGAAACCTGGTTAGCCAATAATGCGCCACATATCAAATCCGGGCATGGCACAGGAACATCAATGATGTTCGCACACATCGGCAAGAGAAATATTATAAGCATGCTTTATGCAACAACCCTGGCACTGATATTAATTTCACTGGTACTTATTATTGCTTTACGTTCATTCAAGATAGGACTTGTTAGTCTGATTCCAAACCTGGCACCTGCAGCAATGGGATTCGGATTATGGGGTTACATGGTAGGTGAAATTGGCCTGTCCCTTTCTATCGTATCAACGATGACGCTCGGTATAGTAGTAGATGATACGGTTCAT
>CAZDFI010000040.1:10909-12780 GCA_964504725.1 uncultured Enterobacteriaceae bacterium | reverse complement strand
TAAGTAAATATCTCCGTGCTCGTCGTGAAAAGCATTTAATTCCAGAAGATGCCGTCAGATATGCCTTTGCCACTGTGGGTCGCGCACTATTGATTACATCTATTGTCCTTGTAGCAGGGTTCCTTATACTCGCAACGTCTGCTTTCCAGTTGAACTCAGGGATGGGCTTGCTCACTGCCATTGTTATTATCCTGGCATTATTTGCAGACTTCCTGTTCCTGCCACCACTCTTGATAAAGATAGAGGAGAAATTTAATGCAAAAGAATTGCTTGCTGCAGATATTGACACTGAGTCTGCTGCTGATTCTACCGCTGCATAATGCGCTTGCAGAAACAGCGGAAGAAAAAGGACTTGCGATGGCAGTAGAAGCTGATAGACGTGACACGGGCTGGGTCGATCAAACAGCCGATCTTGAAATGATACTCTGGAACAAGCATGGTGAAAGCAGTCGCAGAAAGATGAGACTCAAAACGCTTGAAGTCGATGGTGACGGCGATAAAAGTCTGACAATATTTGATGATCCGAGAGATATAAAAGGCACCGCCTTTTTAAGCCATACCCATGCACTGAAACCGGATGATCAATGGCTTTACCTGCCTGCTTTGAAGAGAATCAAACGTATATCTTCTGCAAATAAATCGGGTCCCTTTGTGGGTAGTGAATTTGCCTATGAAGATTTTTCCTCTCAGGAAGTAGAAAAATATACATATAAATGGTTACGTGACGAGGCGATAAATGATCATGACGTATTTGTTATAGAACGTTTTCCTCAATATAAAAATTCAGGTTATACAAGACAAATTTCATGGATGGATAAAGAGACGTACAAGCCGCACAAAATTGAATATTATGACCGCAAGGACACCTTGTTAAAAACACTGGTTTTCTCGGAATATCAACAATATCTCGATCAATACTGGCGAGCAGGCAAAATGGAAATGGTAAATCACCAGACAGGAAAAAGAACAGATTTGATTAGGAAAAATTTTCAGTTCAAAAATGGCCTGGGTGATCGTGATTTTGACCGCAATACACTAAAACGGGCCAGATAATTTATTGACTCACATCTCTGTTATTTCATCGTCGAATAGCAACTTTACTGTTTGATATCCGGAATCCCAGTCATGAGTTAAATTACACCGCCAAGCAGTTTATGATCACGATTGGTGGAGTCTATGATCGGAATGTTAGATTACTAGTCACAGCAATCGCAAAACCTCCGAAACTACACCTTGGCCAACGCTTGTCTAAGCTTTTTTAAGGACAATCAGCCGTCTTGAAGAGAGACATAAACACATCGACCTCGCTAAAAGCATGTCAAATAATAGTGATATATATCAATAATTTACAAGAGTTACTTGAATTAATTGATTAAATAATCTATATAACTTAACATTGTTTCAGAATTTTGCTGATGTTTAAGGCATTCTTTGGGCTTTATGTTTAAATCACCAAGCGAATGTCTGTCATAAACAACAGTTAAATAGTTTTTGGAGAATCGATTTTGAGTGCTATCTATGTCCCAGAAAGAGCTAAGCTGTCTTCTCGCAATTATCTGCATCACATTATCTTTCGGCGTCTCAGCTGGACAATGGAGTGGTTATCTCGGCACTGAGTTTAGATTCTTCACGCAAGACGCGCGTGATCCAAGACAACATGATGAGAATTTCTCCTTACTGTTTGAACCCGAGTATTATCATGAATGGGATAAAGGGACTCAGAGTCTGGCCTTTGTCCCTTTTGTTCGCCTGGACCAACACGACAACGAACGAACCCACTTTGATATCCGCGAACTGACCTGGTTAAAGGCAGCGGAAAACTGGGAATTACGTGTAGGCCTTCGCAAGGTCTTCTGGGGCGTTACAGAATT
>CAZDFI010000040.1:7726-10899 GCA_964504725.1 uncultured Enterobacteriaceae bacterium | reverse complement strand
ACATTTGGTTGACATTATTAACCAAACAGACTTGGTAGAAAATATTGATACCGAAGACAAACTCGGTCAGCCGATGATCAATCTTGCCTTGATTAATGACTGGGGAACCGTCGACTTATTCATAATGCCCTATTTCAGGGAACGTACATTCCCCGGTATAGAGGGTCGCCCTAGAAACCAACCTGTGGTTGATGAGGGTTTGTCGAAATACGAATCTTCAGCAAAAGAAAAACACATTGATTTTGCCGTTCGTTACTCTAATTACTTTGGAGATTGGGATGTTGGTGTTGCTCATTTCTATGGCACCAGCCGTGATCCGAGATCGATCCTCACAATGAATAGCTCTGGTGCGCCTGTCCTGGCGCCCTTTTATGACATCATCAATCAAACCTCTATTGATCTACAGGCAACCAAGGGCAATATGCTTTGGAAACTTGAAGCGCTGCACCGCAGTGGTCAGGATGAAACGTATAATGCCGTGGCCGGCGGTTTTGAATATACCTTTGTGGGTATCTTCGATAGCGCAATCGATCTTGGTGTACTTGGAGAGTATCACTATGATGGTCGCGGCGAAGATGCACTGACTTTTTTTGAAGATGACATAGCTACAGGGATGCGTTTTGCGTTTAATGAGGCACAATCCAGCGAAGCATTAGTGGGGCTCATATGGGATAGAAATACTGGCGGTAAATTTTTAAATATCGAAGCCAGTAGACGGATAGGCAATGATTGGATGCTGGAGATGGAAGGCCGATTCCTGTTTAGCCAGTCATCTTCTGATCCTGCCTTTGCCATCAGTCGTGACGATTATCTGGAGTTATTATTAACTTATAATTTCTAGGTATGCCGCACAACCTCTGCTTAGGGATTTCTTTTTATTAGTAAAATCTAACGTGTCCCGCTATTGGCGATTGAAGTACCGGTTCGTTGGCAAGGAAAAGATATTATCACCTGGAGTCTATCCCAGCAGAAATTATTAGCCACAGCATATGGTTGTACCACCACTCCCGTATTTTAATTATCTATTAATTTCCCTTCCACAAGTGCAGTGACCTCAATTTCAAACATTAATTCAGGCAGGGCCAACGAGCTCACTTCCACAATAGTGTCGGCAGGATAAGGTTTTTTAAACCAGTGCTGGCGCAGTTCCAATATTTTTGGGAAATTTGCCATATCCGTAAGATAAATAGTAACTTTAAATACCCGTTCCAGAGACGATCCCGCCTCTTCCAATAGCTGACAAACATTCATAAAAGTTTGCTCAACTTGTGCATCAAAGTCACCTTTCCCAATAATATTCCCCTGCTGGTCAATGGCGGCTTGTCCTGAAAGGAAAATCAGGTTATCGATTTTGAATCCTTGCGAAAGAAAGAACGGTTCCATTGGATCAGGATTAGTTTTAATTCTGATTGCATTCGTTTCGGACATAAAATACTCCTCTGTTAGTTTAGCAAATTATATTAATTTAGTTGATGACACCAGCCTAACTTTGAGTCTGGTGCAGGAATAATGTAGATTATCCAGATCAATGACTATATCTCTAAATTCCAGATTTTCGCATTGAAAATGCCATATTCCTAAAGGTATGTGTTTATGCCAAAAATTTTGATTGAAAGTCACGAAGAAATTGCAATCTTACGACTGAATAATGGAGTCACGAATTCAATCAGCCCTGATTTGATAGATGATCTGTCTGAAAAACTCATAATGGTTGAGAAAGATTTTCAAGGGGTGATTCTTGCCGGTGGGGAAAAGTTTTTTTGTATTGGGCTTGATCTACCTGCATTATTAATACTTGATAGAATCGAAATGACAGATTTCTTCAATAAATTTAATCACCTGTTATTAAGTCTATTTACACTGCCTCTTCCTACTTGTTGCCCTATCTCTGGCCATGCTATTGCCGGAGGCAACATTCTTGCTTTGACTTGTGATTATCGTTATGCAGCCTCTGGAGAAAAACTTATTGGGTTAAATGAAATAAAGTTAGGTGTTCCTGTACCATACTTGGCTGATCTGATGTTGAGGCAAATTGTGGGGGATCAGACAGCAACTGAAATACTCTATAGTGGTGAATTTATGACGACACCTGAGGCAAAGCAGCTCGGTCTTGTTAATGAAATATTTCCTCAAACAGATGTGGAATGGCAGGCGATTAAAAAAGTAAAAGAGTTAATTACCCTTCCGCAAGCAGCATTTTCTGAGATCAAAGCTAACCGTGTAGAAAAAATCATGCAAAGATATGAGGAAAACTGCATGCAAAAGAATGAAAAATTTCTTGATTGTTGGTTCAGTGAACCTGTTCAGGAGTTGCTTAAAGAAGCTTCTAAAAAATTTTGAAGAAGCCTTTTATATAGCATAACCATTTCCTGGACAGGATATATTAACAACATAATAGTACTCCTCTAACCTGGATCGGGATACTTATTTTGTTGAAATTGTCATACTTCACTCAAAGGAAATAAATTCAATAGGAGAAATATGATATGAGTATCAAAGTAAATGGAAGCTGCTTATGTGAAAAAATTAAATTTGTTCTTTTGGGGCCATTTGATCAGTTTCACCTTTGTCATTGTTCCAGGTGCAGGAAATCAACAGGTTCTGCCCATGCTTCAATTATTTTCGCGAAACCTGAAAATATACAATGGGTTTCAGGAACAGAATTTATAAAAAGATTTGATCTTCCAGAGGCTGAGCGCTTTGCTAAATCTTTCTGCACAGAATGTGGTTCAGCTGTTCCACACACAACCGGAGATGACCAGCTTCTTCTTATTCCCGCTGGGTTACTGGAAGATGATCCAGTGATACGTCCCCAGGACAAGATTTTCTGGAAAGACCGGGCTGAATGGTATGATGATAATGCGATGACAGCCCCCTGTTTTGATAGTTATCCGACTTAAATGTGAATTCGAAGCGCTAATGTTAGGAGTGAGTAGATGAGTATAAAATTAATTCTTGATTTACAGGTAAAACCTGAAGAATTAGAGGGGTTAATCAAGACATTCAAGGAAATTTTAGTAGATACCCGAAACTATGAAGGATGTATTGAAGTTGAACTTTTTCAAAATCAGGATAATGCTAACAACTTAACTTTAATTCAGGAGTGGGAATCCAGAGAAAATTATGAGACTTATTTTTCCTGGCGTGAAGAAATTGGTGCGATTGAGTCACTA
>CAZDFI010000040.1:0-7716 GCA_964504725.1 uncultured Enterobacteriaceae bacterium | reverse complement strand
AAACATTCGTTATTATGATCATATTGAGACCTAGTACGGATTTTAGAAACTAACACGGCATATCTGGAGATGCGGTAATTTTCGTCTGTAAATAAAATCCATGAAAGATTACTTATGTGTCATATTCATGCATGGCTTGGCTCTCATTCTTGATGCGCCAAGTGGCATCAGATATTTTTATATCAAGCAACGCAAATCAATATATCAACCACGGTTCTAGGGAATTATTTGTGTATGCGTAACCCCATCTGGACACCTGCTATTGATCAAGTTGAGCAAGCCAATATGACGCATTTTATTAATAGCGTGCATAGAGATTATTCCAGTGACATTAATAATTATTCCAGTCTTTATCATTGGTCAATAAATAAGCCCCGAGAGTTCTGGCCAGCGGTCTGGCATTACTGCAACATCAAGACATCCAAAGAATGGGACGAGGTTTTAGTGAATGAGAATGATATGCTTAAGGCTGGCTGGTTTAATGATTGTCGATTTAACTTTGCAGAAAATCTGCTTTGCCGACGTGACGAACATCCCGCCCTGATATTTCGTAGCGAGAAAGGTAAGCGTAGGGAAATCAGCTACCAAAAATTATATCAATTGGTCGCACAAACGGCTCATGCATTGAGAAATGATGGGGTGCGATCAGGTGACCGTGTAGTTGGGTATCTGCCGAACATGCCAGAATCAGTGATCGTAATGCTAGCGACTACCAGCATAGGTGCAATCTGGTCATCCTGTTCACCGGATTTTGGCACACGTGGTGTAATGGATCGATTTGCTCAAGTCGAACCAAAAATCCTGTTTTCAGCAGATGGTTATTTCTATAACGGAAAATGGATCGACTTAATGGAAAAAAACCAGCAATTATCGAAACAACTTCCAACTGTAGAAAAAATCATAGTGATTCCACTCACTGAAAATTCGCCCAACTGTTCCGGACTCAATAATGTTGTAATTTTCAATGACTATATTAGTGACCAGGATAAAACAAGCATTAAATTCGAACAATTACCGTTCAATCATCCCTTATACATCCTCTATTCATCAGGCACTACGGGTGTCCCGAAGTGTATCGTTCATGGTGCTGGTGGAACATTGATCCAACATTTAAAGGAACTCGTATTACACACGGATCTAAAGCCAAACGATCGCTTATTTTTCTTTACAACTTGTGGCTGGATGATGTGGAATTGGTTGGTAAGTGGATTGGCAACCGGTGCTACTGTGATTCTCTATGACGGATCCCCTCTTTACCCAAGGCCTGAAACATTATTTGACATTGCCGAGCAAGAAGATATTACAATCTTTGGTGCTGGTGCCAGGTTTTTTTCAGCAATTGAGAAAGCTGATGTTAAACCTGTCAAAACCCATTCTCTTGAAAAGCTAAAATCAATTCTTTCCACCGGCTCACCTTTGGCTCCAGAATCTTTTGATTATATTTATCGTGACATTAAAAATAATATTCATCTTGCCTCCATTTCAGGTGGTACAGACATAATTTCCTGTTTTGCTCTGGGTAATCCGACCCAGCCAGTCTATCAAGGGGAACTTCAGTGTCGCGGACTTGGAATGAAGGTAGAAGTATTTAATGAGAATGGTGAATCGGTGCAGGGGGAAAAGGGAGAACTGGTGTGTACTGCTCCCTTCCCGTCGATGCCGATCTATTTCTGGAATGATCCAGATAAGAAAAAATATCATGAGGCCTATTTTGAAAAATTTCCGGATGTCTGGGCCCATGGAGATTATGTAGAGCTTACAGAACATGATGGAATAATTATATATGGCCGTTCCGATGCTGTTTTAAATCCGGGTGGAATTCGTATCGGTACGGCAGAGATTTACCGTGAAGTTGAAAATTTTCCTGAAGTAATTGAAGCCGTTGCTATAACCCAGAAGTGGCAAAATGATGTAAGGATTATATTGTTCGTAAAACTACAAGACGGTGTGATTTTGGATGCAGATTTTACCTCACTGATTAAAAACACCATTCGCGAAAACACTACACATAGACATGTTCCGGCAAAGGTGATCCAGGTGACAGATATTCCTCACACATTTAGTGGAAAGATCGTTGAACTCGCAGTATCTGATATTATTCATAACCGTCCAATTAAGAATATTGATGCTTTGGCTAACCCAGAAAGTCTAGAATATTTTAAGAATTTGGAAGAACTGCAAACGGAATAATTTTATTTCAGCTCATATTATTATGTTTTACAAAAGTGTATATGAGTAGTAGTAAACGGTCGTTATGCGTATATTGCGAGAAAATAATTTAAAATTTACTTAATATTTACATATTGAGTTTATATAAAATAGTATTGTTGGAGGCGTTATGGCTGAACGAACAAAATCTACCCGGCGATTACGTGAGCTTTTGGAGGCACCTGGCATTATTAAAATGCCAGGTGCACACGATACACTGACGGCAGTTGTTATAGAGAAAACTGGATTTGAATCCGTGTTTATAAGCGGTTTCGGTGCAAGTGCCAGTCTCTATGGATACCCGGATTTAAGTTTCGTCAGTTTAAATGAGATGGTGGCAGCTACGAGAAGAATGGCACATCGCGTATCTATACCAGTACTCGCCGATGCAGATACCGGTCATGGAGATCTACATAATGTAATGCACTGTGTTAGTGAATTTGAAGGTGCTGGTGCTGCCGGTATTATATTGGAAGATCAGGTCTTTCCTAAACGGTGTGGTCATTTTGGAGGAAAGGAAGTTATTCCTGTGGAGGAAATGATCCTGAAATTAAAAGTAGCTGTCAATGCACGTAGCGATCAGGATTTTGTTATTGTTGCGCGTACTGACACTCGTGAGCCAAATGGACTTGATGATGCGATTGATCGGATCAATCGTTATTGTGATGTTGGTGCTGATATTGCCTTTATTGAAGCACCTCTTTCAGTTGAAGAACTTGATGAGATCTGTCGACGAGTTGAGTATCCAAAACTTGCAAATATGCTGGTATTTGGCAAAACGCCTATTCTTAGTGCGGTAGAACTTGAAGAATTGGGATTTAAAATTGTTGTTGCTTCGATCGATTCTGGTTTGATCGAGGCGAAGGTCATGCGCGAAATGGCAGAAGTTTTCAAGCGAGATGGTCATACCAGGGCAATGGCTGACAAGACAGTTGGCCTTGATGAGTTTAAAGAAATGCTCGGCGCCAATGAATTTTTATCACTACGAGATAAATTAAGTAAGCATTAATATCAAATGAAAGGAATTAAATATGAATAGTGAAAGCAAGAAAGACCAGGTTGCTTTGGTATTTGGCGTTGGTCCTGGATTGGGTTTATCACTTGCCAATTGTTTTGCCAATTCAGGTATGAAGGTCGGAATGGCAGCGAGACAAACTGAACATTTAAGTACATGGTCGGCTGAAATATCCGATACGGGTATACAGGCAAAAGCTTTCCCCTGTGATGTAACGAGTGAAGCAAATGTTGCTGAAACGTTTGCGAAAATAATAAAAGACTTTGGAACACCTGGCCTTGTCGTATATAACGCGGGTGCCTTTATGCCTGCTGATGTTATAGATATCAAAACAGAAGATTTTGAACAATGTTGGCGAGTTGGTTGTCTTGGTGGTTTTTTTGTTGGCAGGGAGGCTGCTAGATTAATGTTAGGACTAGGTGGTGGGACCATCATATTTACAGGAGCCACGGCCTCATTACGTGGCAGTGCCAGGTTTGCTAATTTAGCTGTAGGTAAATTCGGCCTACGTGCCCTTGCTCAAAGTATGGCACGGGAACTTGGGCCGAAAGGCATACACATTGCCCATGTGATCATTGATGGACAGATCCAGTCAGAGCGCTATGCAGAGTTAGCGAAAGAAAGACCTGAAGATGGATTACTTAATCCGGATGCGATCGCAGACAGTTATTTACAATTACACTTGCAACACCGTAGTGCCTGGACATTGGAGCTTGATCTGCGACCGTGGACCGAAAAATTTTAAGTTCTTGTTTGTTGGCGAGCACCAAACAAAACGTCAAAAGCCTCATCGGTAGGATCACCGACTTTCATATCATCAACCAATAGGGCAACACCTTTCACTACCGCAGGTCGTATTGCAACAGTTTCATTCCATCTTTTTACATTTGGAAATTCATCGATATCGATCCGGTGCAATTCCCATTGAGCTGGCATTGTCCAAGGGTAGGTAGCGATATCAGCTATTGAGTATAAATCACCGGCAAGATATTCATTCCGCTCAAGGCGTTTGTCCATGACACCATATAGTCGTTTTGTTTCATTATGATAACGCTCCCTGGCGGCGGGCACGTCTTCTTTGGCATACCCCTGGAAATATCCGTTTTGTCCAAACATTGGTCCAACGTGTCCCATTTGAAACATGAGCCATTGGATAACGTTATATCGATCAGTAAGATTATCCGGCCAGAACTTTCCTGTTTTTTCTGCGAGATACATTAAAATCGCGCCGGATTCAAACAGTGAATAAGGCCCGCCATTAGGTCCATCCGTATCCACGATAGCGGGAATACGATTATTTGGACTGATTTTTAAAAAATCAGGGTCAAATTGTTCACCATTTAAAATATTAATTGGATGTAATTCATACTCAATTTCGATTTCTTCCAGCATAATGCTAATCTTGTGCCCATTAGGCGTTGGCCAGTAGTAAAGTTTTATCATAACGTTTGATTCTTTTTCTGAAGTTCCAGGACTTCTTGTATCTGTTTTTGACAAAATTCGGCACTGTCATCCCCTTCATAGTCTTTATTCCAGTGATTAGTAACTGAAGGTCTTTGAATTGCCTCGTCCCACCAGGCCTTTAAATTAGGCCTGCCATCCATCCAATCATAGTCAGGATACAATGGATCCTTTGCTTCATAGAACCTGGTGCGGAAATCCATGTAACTCAGGGCATGCAACATGGCGGCTTGGCCAATATCAAAATTATCAAATCCGCGCTTGGCAAACGCCTCCAGTTTATCAAGTCCACGTATCTGTTTCGGCCAGATCCATTCAAAAAGTGGTTTCCGTTGCTCTTCCTCCGGGTGCCATCCTTCCATGACCATCATTACTGTCGTTTCAAACATGGTATCAGCGAGTGCCAGCCGCGTGATTGCTTCCCAGCGCTTGGCACTATCAGCAGGATACAAGTACTGACCTGATTTATTCATGCTATCCAGACATTCTGCGATGGCCTGACTTCCATAAACCACCTGACCATCGTCAAGAGTCAGTGTTGGAACCTTATCTAGTGGATTGGTCGCAGCAATTGAATATTTGTCGCCTTGCTCATCACCATCCCTATTCCTGTATGGATAGACAGGCACAAAGGTCATATCATCCCATAACCCTGCTTCGTAGAGCGTTACAAGTACTTTATGTATAAAAGTATGGAATGGTGAATAAAAAAGTTTCATTTCAATTTATATTTAATTTTCACTGAAATTAATTTTGGATCAATTCTTTAGTAACAATGATAAATAGTAACAGCTAATGATGTATTTATTTATTGGGTATTAGTGTCGTTTTTGCAAATATCGACCTTTTTTTATATCACATCACGATGTACATTGTATACAATATGACGTATTCTTCAAATATTAATCCGCAATCAACAACTGAATTTCCTGGTGATCTTATAATAATTTCAAAATGATAGAGTAGTATATTAATTTGCATGCTCAATTTATGACCATTATTTTCTCAGTCCTATCAGCGGATTCCATTGAGTTTGTGCTAGGTATTCTTAAATCAATCAGGTATCTGAGGCAATACCAGGGGCATAGGATTACGGACAATTACACAGTTTTTAAGGATTAATATTTGCTTGAGGCCAGGATTAATAAGATATTAGTTTATAAAGAAGATATTAATATTTAATGAATGTAACCAAACCAAGCGGATTAAATCGCAGATCATCACGTAATGCCCTGCTTGGAATATCATTAATAATTATCGGATCACTATTGATGTCTGCTAAGGGCATATTTGCCAAATTACTTTATGCCGAAGCTGTGGCAGATGATGTGCTAGTTACGATCCGTGCGTTGCTTTCATTGCCGTTATTCTGGGCTTGGGCGATATGGCGTACAGGGTTTTTGAATTTATTTCAGATTGAGCGCAGGGCACTACTTGGATCTGCAGTTGCTGGTATTATTTGTTATTACCTTGGCGCAAGGCTTGACTTTTATGCCTTAACGCTTATAGATGCAGGCTTGGAGAGGGTTTTGCTCTATACCTATCCAGCAATTGTTATGATAGTTACAGCAATTATGGTTCGTAGATTACCTGAGTGGAGAGTCATTATCGCCGTTGTATTAACTTACACTGGAGTAGTGCTTGCGGTTGGAGGTTTTAATACTGAACTTTGGCAGGCAAACATGATTGGGGCCGGTCTTGTTATATTCTGTGCCATAACATTTGCATTTTATTTTTTTGCAAATGAATATCTCGGGAAACATATTGGCAGTATAGGATTTACAGTTTATGCCATGACAGCTGCAACGATTGCGCTATGCCTGCATTTTATATTGACCCATTCAATTACAGAGGTAACATTAAACACACGGGCATGGGGATTGCTTTCTTTTATGGTGGTATTTGTTACCGTGGTTCCGGTATTTATGATTGCAGAAGGGGTCAGGCAAATCGGTGCTCAGCGGGCAGCATTAATCAGTACTGTTGGCCCACCCTCAACGATTATCCTGGCAGCAGTATTCCTTGACGAGTCCATGTCAATGACACAGCTAAGTGGTGTCATCATTATTCTGGCCGGGATTCTCATACTTGAAATACGACGAGCACAAGCTATATATGTTGCTGATTAATAAGAAATATTATTATTCCCAATAGTTTTGGCTAGTAGCTTTTTAGTTATAGAGGGAAAATTAATAGATTGTATACAATTCATAGAATTACTCCTACAATACAGCCATACATTATTTTTGTTTAAATATCGTGTCGTTATTTGGACGACTGCAGGCAAATGAAATTTAAATATAGTGCCCTTAACCCATTGTTCTTGAACAAGGCTGCACAGAGGTTCAAAAAATTGAAACTCTATTTTTCTCCACAAAGACAGATAAAATATCGCAAAGAGCAGGATAGCAGAACAGCCTTAGATGCTGATTCCATTAAGGATGATATTTGCTGACCAGAATACTATCTAAAAATCTGGGGGAATTTTGATTAAGGCAATATCTGTCATTTCTGCAAAAGCAGGATTAGTGGTTTTTTCTGTGTTACTGAATTCCCGTTTCGAGAGGTCCGCCTTAATCAGAACTTCCTGGTCAGTCTGACTATTAATTTAAAAATTAATGGTTGGTGATTTACTGTAACTATTATGAAAGCTGTATGTATAGACAAATTTGGCGGGGTAGATGAGCTTAAATTTACCCATGTCTCAATACCTGACCTTGTACCCGGTCAAGTCCTGGTGCGTGTCAGTTACGCAGGAGTTAATCCGGTCGATTGGAAGATACGTGAAGGTTATCTTGAAAAACTGTTCCCGCATGCTTTTCCACTAATCCCTGGCTGGGATATGTCGGGTGTCATAGAAGCAGTGGATAATTCGGTCACTGAATTTAAAACTGGAGACAAAGTTTATTGTCATATACAGCCGAAACCAATTCAATATGGAACATATGCTGAGTTTGCACCTGCTGATGTTTCTGCCGTATCTCGCATGCCGTCAAATCTTGATTTTGCAGAGGCTGCATCAATTCCTTTAG
>CAZDFI010000039.1:20964-22138 GCA_964504725.1 uncultured Enterobacteriaceae bacterium | reverse complement strand
ATGGCAGTGTGGATCAACAGATCATTCTGCAGGATACCAATCTCACGACTTTGGGCGCTAACGATCAGGCCATTGTCCAGAGCCTGCTGGACAGCCAGAAGCTGGTTGTGGATGCTTAATAAAAGGAGGTAAAAAATGAAAAAGACGATTCATACTAATGAGTTGGGAGAGATTGAAAAGATCTCCGATACGGTACAGGAAGACGAGGACAAGATCGCCAGATCCAATACACCTTCCGACCATGGTTGTATTGAACTACAGGCCTTGAAAGATCTTATTGGCGATGATCCGGAGGAAGTAAGAGAGTTTATGCAATCTTGCATCGGGCCATTGAGAGAACTGATTACGGAGATGCAGACAGCGTATGAACAGCATTCGTTCGCAGCAATAAGAGATGGTGCACATAAGCTTTACTCTTCGGCCCGCAGTATAGGTGCTAATGAATTGGCCGATCTTTGTCAGGATCTGGAGCAGGCGGGTGAGGACAGTGATTGGACTGTCATTGAACACAGTGATACGAAACTAGAGTCAATGATAATAGATATTGAAGATTACGTATCTTGTCTGTGAACTGGTATCATTCCTGCAATTGCTTTCACTCAAGCGCTGTGGATTGGAGTGCTTAATATGATGATCACGGTTGCGGATATAAAGATCACTGAAAAGCTGTACCAAAGCGAGCGAACACGGTGAGTCATCCCGGCCAGGGAAGGTTTATCAGTTTAGTAGTCCGGAATCTGATCAACAAGATTTCCTCGAATTTTGCGTTTCCAGGGGCGGCCCCATGGGTAGGTCGGGTTGACGCGACGGAACCGTTGCGTCAGACCAAGCTAACAGTGGGATAGGAATTTTAGACTATGAAGGATTAAGTATGATCAATATACCACCCGGCTTTAAAATCCTGGAAAAAATCCATGAAAGCGACCGTTCGGTCGTCTACCGTGGATTTGATGAGGCAGCAGACAGGCCAGTGGTGCTCAAGAGCATTCGGGTCAACGATTTGTTGCCGGCGCAGATGAACCGACTTGAACGGGAATACGCTATATTGAGCAAGCTGAATGTGAGTGGCTGTGTCAAGGCCTATGAGCTACTGAAACACCAAGGGGAGGTCTATCTGGTGCTGGAAGATTTCGGCGGGCAGTCCCTGTCTGAGGTGATCAAAAAGACGCCCCTG
>CAZDFI010000039.1:14624-20954 GCA_964504725.1 uncultured Enterobacteriaceae bacterium | reverse complement strand
CCCCTGTCGCTGACAGAAGCACTGCACATTGCCGTGCAGGTGGCTGAGACCCTTGGGAGAATCCACGAGCGGCGCGTGGTGCACATGGACGTTAATCCGCACAATATTATTTTCAATACCGAAACGGGTGTAGTCAAGCTTACGGATTTCGGGATTACCTCGGAGCTGACCCGGGAGACCCCGAAGCTAAAGAACGCGGTGCAACTGAAAGGAACGCTGGCCTATATCTCGCCCGAGCAGACCGGGCGGATGAACCGAGAAATTGATTACCGCACGGATTTGTATTCCTTCGGTGTCACACTGTATGAGTTGGGCACGGGACAGCGACCATTTGACAGCGATGACCCAATGGAATTGGTGCACAGTCATATTGCGCGGGCGCCGGTAGCGCCGCACAAGGTAATGGCGGAGGGGCAGGAGTCAGGCAGGAATCGTGTCCCTAAGGTGCTGTCCGATATCATCATGAAGCTGCTGGCCAAGAACGCCGAGGACCGTTACCAATCGGCGTTTGGTGCACAGGCGGACTTGCTTGAGTGTCTGCAGCAATGGGAGGCGATGGGGGAGATCAAGCCGTTCGTTTTGGCACAGCAGGATGTATTTGAGCGGTTTCAGATACCGCAGCAATTGTACGGTCGGACGGCTGAGGAGAAAAGCTTGTTGCAGGCGTTTGACGACGTAGTGGCTGGAGATGCAGCGGCCGGTGGTTGCCTGCTGCTGGTAGCCGGTCAGTCGGGGGTGGGAAAGACGAACCTGGTGCATGGGCTGCAACAGCATGTATTTGGCCAGGACGGTTACTTTATCAGCGGCAAATTTGACCAGCTCGAGCACAAGATTGCATTCTCTGCGATAAGCGAGGCCTTCACTCAAT
Source organism: uncultured Enterobacteriaceae bacterium (assembly GCA_964504725.1). Taxonomy (GTDB): domain Bacteria; phylum Pseudomonadota; class Gammaproteobacteria; order Eutrophobiales; family Eutrophobiaceae; genus SMWN01. Next base: position 20,086 of record CAZDFI010000039.1, on the reverse strand, counting down.
TCTGTCAGTACTTGTTTATGGAAGATGATACGGGTGTTAAACGCTGGCGCGAACGTATCCTGGCGGCGGCGGGCAAGAATGCCATGTTGCTCATCGATATCATTCCGAGCCTGGAGCGGGTGATTGGGCCGCCGCCGCCGATCACTGTGGTTGGTGGACAGGAGACACAGCATCGTTTCCACCTGGTATTTCAGCGCTTTGTCCGGTCCATATGCCAAAAAGAACATCCATTGGTGCTGTTTTTAGACGATCTGCAGTGGGCGGACGGAGCATCGTTGAAACTGCTGGAAGCCTTGTTGCTAGATAAAAAAATGGAGGGACTGCTGGTGATCGGGACCTATCGGGATGAAGAGGTTGAGATGTCCCACCCCTTGGCAAAGATGGTGGGGAACGTCGAACAGAACCGCGGTGTGCAGATCGTAACCCTGGGTAATCTATCCCTGGCGACGGTAAACGAAATAGTGAGCGATACCCTGCACCGGCGTGACGTTGACTCATTAAGCCGGCTCATCTATGAGAAAACGGAGGGCAATGCCTTTTTTAGCATGGAGCTTTTTAGAAGCTTACATAACGACGGATTAATTCGGTTTGAGTGTGGTGAAGGGGCGGGCGAACGGGGGCAGTGGCAGTGGGACCTGGGGGCGATCCAGGACGTTCAAATCAGTGACAATGTGGCGGACCTGCTGATGCAGCGCTTGGATAAATTGCCCAGTCAAACTCAAACTATACTTAACCTGGCGGCCTGTATCGGTAATATATTTGATTTGAAAACCCTGTCTGTGATCAGCGAGTTGTCGGTGACGGTGGTTTATGAACATTGCCAGTTGGCCCTGGCGAAGAGGTTTCTGTATTCAATGGGAGTCGCTTATAGTCAACTGGCGGGCGACAGTGAGAAGCCGACCGAGGAGGTAGTGTTTAAGTTTACTCACGATCGGGTGCAGCAAGGTGCTTATGCGTTAGCTGCGGCTGATGAAGCGGTATCAATCCATTGGCGGATTGGTCGCTTGCTGTTGGTCAATACCTCAAAAGAGGCGTTGCCAGAACGCATCTTCGATATAGTCAATCATTTGAACATAGGGTTGGTGTTAATCGACGACCCGACGGAAAAAGTCGAATTGGCCGGGCTGAACCGAATGGCGGGACAAAGAGCACTGACTTCCGGTGCTTACGGGGTGGCCTTCGATTACCTGCAGATTGGTATCAGCTTACTCGAAGAAAGCAGTTGGCAAGACCACTACGAGCTGACCCTCGCGTTGCATGAGAACGCCGCCGAAGCGGCCTGGATAAATGGGGAATACGAAGTGCTGGAGCAATGGGTCAGCGTCGTATCGCAACACGCCCGGGTAGAACGTGACACGGTGCAGATCTATGGGTTCAAGATTCGCGCCCACGTCTCGCAAGGTGACTACCGCGACGCCATCCGGATCGCCCTCTCGGTAATGAAACGGCTTGGCATCGTATTACCCCAAGATCCGAGCGACGCCGAGGTGGCCGTTGCGTTCGAGGAGTTAGCACAATGTCTGGCTGGCCGGGACATTGACGAGCTGATCAATCTGCCGGTCATGACCGACCCCGACAAGCAGGCCGGCATAGAGGTTATGAATATATTGCACTCGGTTTCCTATCAAGTTATGCCTAACCTGTACGAATTGCATGCGATTGAAACCGTCAAGTTGTCGCTCGAGTTTGGCAATACCGGTGGATCGGCGATGGGATATAGCGCTTACGGCAGCATGCTGTGTAGAACAAGGGGAGACTATGAAACGGGTAATCAGTTTGGTCAGTTGGCTTTACGGGTGATGGAACGGTTTAATGTCAAAGAGCACCCATCGTCGCTGAACGCCATTGCGGATATAGTCAGCAACATTAAACCTTGGCGAGAGTCCATCAGAGAGAACTCACTCATCTGCCTGGATGCGTACCGGACAGCCTCCGAAACCGGTGCCTTGGAAGCCATGGTCTTAAATTCATTTATATACCTCTATGGTCTGTATTTGAGTGGTGAGGAGTTAGTTGTCATGGCCGGCGAACTGAGTTCACATGGAGATATCGTTAGTCAAACCGGACAAATATCAATGTCTGCTTATGTTGAACCTTTGCGGCAAGTTACCCGGATCTTAACTGCCCCCAAGGCAAACTCCACCATGATGCAAGGCGAATTCCATGATTCGGAGCAAATACAGGCCAAGTACATTAAAAGCAAAGAGTCTATAGCTGACTTTTTCCTCTCTTTTCACAAGTTAACGCTCTATTACCTGTTCGGTGATTATCCTAAGGCGGTTGACTATGCCGACCAGGCCCTGCATTACGTAGGTAGTTTGGCGCGCGGAGTAAATGGAATCCCGACGTTCATTTTATACGACTCACTCGTGCGGCTCGCCCTATTTGAGAATACGTCGAAGTCTGAGCAAGGACCGCTATTAGAATACGTAAATAAAAACCAGACACAATTAGCGCGGTGGGCCGAGACCGCGCCGATGAATTTTCAGCACAAGTATGATCTGGTCGCGGCCGAACAAGCCAGGGTGCTGGGGCAGTTCCAGGACGCTGTCATTCATTACCACAAAGCCCAACAAGGGGCGCGGGAGAATAAATATATTCAGGAAGAGGCCCTGGCCTTCGAGCTCGCCGCTCGGTTCTATCAGGAACAGCAACTGGATAACCTGGCCGTTCTACACATGACGGAAGCCCGGCGTTTGTACAAGCGCTGGGGTGCTATCGCCAAGGTAGCCGATTTGGAGGCGCGATATCCACAACTCCTACTAGGTGAGACGGCGTTGCTCCCAGCTGCTAACAAGTTCACTTCAACCGCAACCTCAACCGCCAGCGAAAGTTTAGAATCACTCGATCTCACCAGTATCCTCAAAGCTAGCCATGCCATTGGACGGGAGCTAGAACTGGCGAAGTTACTGCGCACCTTGATGAATATTCTGCTTGAGAATGCCGGGGCGCAGAGCGGCTGTATGTTATTGGAGACAGACGGTGAGTTGCGGATCGAAGCCAATGGCGATGTAGATACTGAGGACGTGACGGTGTTGCAATCGCAGCCTCTTGTCGGGCGGTTGCCGGTATCTGTTATTAACTATGTGGCGCGGAGCCACGAGACGGTGATATTAGATGAGGCGGACAAAGTCGGGGAGTTTATTCAGGATCCATATATTCAGGCGCAGCAGTGTAAATCGATTTTGTGCGCGCCCTTACTCAATCAGGGTAAGATGAGTGGAGTCATTTTCATGGAAAATAAGCTGATACCCGGGGTTTTTACACCGGCGCGTGCTGAGGTGGTGCAACTGTTATCTAGTCAGGCGGCTATTGCTATTGACCATGCCCGGCTGTATGAGGAACTGGAATCCCGGATCAAAGAAAGAACCAGCGTCCTTGAACTACTGTACGATGTTGCTGATTCGGCAAATAATGCAAACTCGTTTGAGGAATACGTACAGTGGTGTCTGGATAACGTGTGTCTTCACCTTAGCTGGCCGATAGGTCACGCTTATATGCGAAGCGAAGATCGATCTGACACACTTTACCCGACGAATCTGTGGCACCTGGAGGATGAAGAGTCCTTCAGAAATTTTGTCAAGATCACAATGGAGACTACATTCGAGTCAGGCGTTGGTCTACCCGGACGAGTACTCGCCAACGGCGAACCGGCGATTATTATAGATGTTACAAAAGATGAGAATTTCCCACGAACCCGTCTTATGAGCAACCTGGGCGTGCAGGGTGCATTTGCCATCCCGGTGCCGGCAAACGGTGAGATTGTTGCGGTGCTGGAATTTTTTTCCCCCGATATCCATGTGCCAGATAGGAGGGCCGTGAATGCATTAAGCCAGATTGGTATTCACGCCGGCATCGTTTACGAACGTTGTAACAGGAACGCAGAGCTGATATTTGCTAAACAGGAAGCTGAAGTGGCCTCTGAGGCCAAGGCGAATTTCCTGGCCACCATGAGCCATGAGATTCGCACACCCATGACCGGCGTTATCGGCATGGTCGACCTTCTGCGCCAGACCGAGCTGGAGGCAGAACAGAAACAGATGCTGCAGACAATTTCGGATTCGGGTCAATCACTTCTTCTTATTATTAATGACATTCTCGATTTAGCCAAGGTGGAGTCGGGGAAATTGGTTCTTGAGAAAATCTCCTTTTCCGTGAGCAATGTGGTGGAGGAGTCGGCGGAGATCATTGCGTCCCAGGCCATTGGTAAAGGCTTGCGGTTGATCACCTATATCGACCCGGTGTTGCCGGTGTTTGTTATAGGGGATCCGGTACGGCTGCGGCAGATCTTGATTAACCTGGTGGGCAATGCGATCAAATTCACGGAGCAGGGTGAGGTGGTGTTGCGAGCAGAGCCAGTGGTGCAGGGGGAGAAGGCGATGGTGCATTTTTCGGTGTGTGATACGGGGATTGGGATTTCCAAAGAAGTACAGTCGGAATTGTTTCAACCATTCATGCAGGCGGAATCTTCCACTACCCGTAAGTATGGGGGCACCGGTCTGGGATTGTCGATCTGTCAGCGATTGACCGAGCTAATGGGAGGCGAGATTGAAGTACAAAGCACCCTGGGTGAAGGATCGGAGTTTCATGTGAGTATATCCTTTGAGAAGAGTGAGCATGTCGTTGAGATGGACGGGACCAATGATTTATCAGGGTTACGCATATTGTTAGTGATTGGCAACGCAACGGAAGCAAGCATCTTAAGGCAGTATCTTGCCCATTGGGATGCTGAGGTGGATGTCAGTAACGATATTGGCGCCTGTCTTGAACTCTGTATGACAGCGGGACAACAGGGTGTGCCCTATGATATTGTGGTTTTGGGGCCACAGTGGGACGGGGATGAACATTCCGAGGTCCGTAGACAGATGAACCGACACCCGTCTCTGACGAACATCAAGTTTGTGTGCTTGTTGCCAGGACGGCGTCAGAGTGGGCGAGTGGTTTCCGATGATAGTCTGGATGTGGATCCGATGAAACGGGCGGCCTTCCTGTCAGTGGTGGCGATTGCGATCGGCCGGACGAGTCCGGAGGTGTATTACGAGAAGGAAGTGGAGGATCTCAAGTCCAAGGATCAAATGCCCACGGTCGAGCAAGCCCGTGAACAGGGGTGTTTAATCCTGATGGCGGAGGACAACGCCATCAACCGAGAGGTGATACGGCGGCAGTTGAACCTGTTGGGCTATGCCTGTGAGGTAGCCGAGGATGGCAAGCAGGCGTTGGAGATGTGGCGGACTGATGGCTATGCGCTACTGTTAACCGACTGTCATATGCCAAATATGGATGGGTTTGGGTTGACCGAGGCGATTCGGGAGGAAGAGACAGGTAGGGAAGAGAGGATACCGATTATTGCGATCACGGCTAATGTTTTACGGGGTGAAGGAGAGCGTTGTGTTGCAGCCGGGATGGATGATTATCTGGCCAAGCCGATTGACATGAAGGAACTGAGAGCAAAGTTGCGTCAA
>CAZDFI010000039.1:11298-14614 GCA_964504725.1 uncultured Enterobacteriaceae bacterium | reverse complement strand
AGTGGTTATCATATAATCACTATGTTGGGGGGTGCGCTTCACTCACCCCAACCTGGTTAACCTGAAATTGTTGTATAAGACTCATTGGAAGTTTTTTATTCACCCTTCTCTTGAGGGCTGTTGCCTTTTCAACACATTGACTATTAGGAACGAGTTTAATAATACGAGCCACATATAGGGAGAAGCATGGTTCTTGAATCAATTGCAAGTGTGCAAATTATGTGGCGCAGAAGATATTGCTGTAATCTCCTCGTTTATATTGCTGCCTTGTTTGTTATCCATCCAGTTCCTGCTGCTCAATTACATATAGAAAATAAAGACTGGAATGTGCGTTGGGATAATTCATTCAAATACTCCATCGCTATCAGGACTCAAGATGCAAGTAACAAGCTTCTGGCTGATTTTAATCAGGATGACGGTAATCGGAATTTTAGAGAAGCGGGTATTGTTTCAAATCGCTTTGATATTCTATCCGAGATGGATATTGTCTTTAAACGTAATTATGGTGTCAGGGTCAGTGGTGCAGGCTGGTGGGACAGCGAATACGCTAATAGTAATGGCAACACGTTCTTTTTCCAAAATAGCTTCTCTGCACCGGTTGGACAATTTACAGACGAAACAAAAGATATTCATGGCAAGGATGTAGAGCTACTGGACGCCTTTGCTTTTGCTAGATTTGACGTGGGTAAATGGCCATCAGTGGTCCGTGTGGGACGACACTCATTATTATATGGAGAGACCCTGTTCTTCGGCTCTAATGGTATAGCCGGTGCCCAGCAGCCCCTGGATGCTAACAAGCTAATCTCTGTACCTGGCTCTACTTTTAAGGAGATTATCCGCCCGGTTGGTCAAGTGTCATTCGAGAGCCAAATCAGCCCAAAAATGTCCTTCGGGGGGTATTACCAATTCGAATGGAATCGGACGAAAATTCCAAGTCCAGGCAGTTTTTTGAGTAGCGGCGATACCGTGGGTCATGGGGCTGAAGTATTTGTCGCTGGAGCCAGCGGTGTCTTTCTACGTACCCAGGCTGAAGACAGTGATTTGACTGGCGATGATCAGGGTCAATTTGGATTTCAGTTGAAATTAAGACCCGGCGAGGGTGACTGGGAATATAGCCTGTTTGGTGCCAACTATCATGATAAGGGACCCACGCTCTTATATTTGAATCCCTTTGCAGTTAATAATGGACCTGCAGTGCCGATACCTGCACTTCAAGCCGCATTTGGCGGTTTATTCGGCATTAACACTGGTAACTTCAGTCAGGTTTATGCTGAGAATATACAAACGGTCGGCGGAACAATTAGTGGCGTCGTGGCTGATACCAATATTGCAGCAGAGGTGTCCGTCAGGTTTAATCAACCGTTGCTCACAGGCGCACTGATTGATCCTTCCGGTGCATTAAGAGCTTTTGGTATAGACGCATCGGCTTTCGCAGATAACAATGATAATGAATTGTTTGCCCGTGGTACAAGCCTCCATCTTAATCTGTCCAGTATTGGTTTTCTGGGGAAAGGCCGGTTTTGGGATGGGGGTAACTGGTTAGCCGAAATGGCCTACCATCGATTACTTGATACGACCAGTGAACCCACCGACGCAGCAGATATCCTGGCCGCAAATGGACTGGGGTTTCTTGGTTTTACCCGTCAAGCAAAACGTGCCCCGAACTCGGATCGGGATGTGGTCGGATTTCGGGGTGTCTTAACCCTGGACTATTTTCAGGTTGCCCCGAACCTTGACTTGCAAATTCCCATTGGTCTTGGATTTAATCTTGGCGCATCACCCATCACCGCTAATTTCTCGTTTAATCAAGCACTTGACGACCGTGATTTCATTTCTTTCAGTATTTCACGTACGTACTAGTAGAGGCTGTATTCTCATGAAAAAAATAGTCTATGCAATCATATTAATTTCAAATTTCATTGTCTTTTCCCAGTTAACATTGGCAGAAGTCTCTACTGAGGAAGCTGAGCGTCTGCAGTCGGATTTGATGCCGCTTGGAGGTGAAAAAGCCGGTAATGCGGATGGAACCATCCCGCCGTGGGACGGTGGCTATACGACGATCCCTGCGGGATATAAATCGGGTGAACCCCGGCTTGATCCGTTTGCGGATGAAAAGCCATTATTTACCATTACTGTTGCTAATATGGATAAATATGCCGATAAACTGGATGAAGGCCAGCATTATCTGCTCAGGAAATATCCTGACTACAAGCTCAACGTTTATCCAACACACCGCACGGCAGCGGCTCCGGAATGGGTCTATGAAGAGACCTTTAAAAATGCAACCCGCGCCAAACTGAACGGCTACCAGGTCGAAGATGCCTATGGTGGTATCCCTTTTCCGATCCCGAAGAGTGGTATCGAAGTCTTGTGGAATCACAGTCTTCGGGTTCGCCCTCCCGCTTATCTGTGGCCATTCCACGGTTATACTATAGATAAGACGGGTACAGTGACGCTTGTCAGCGGCGGGACGAATGAATTCAATGTGCCGTATTATGACAAAGACAAATCATATGAAGCCCTGGAGGGAACCTACGTTCGTAATTTTATCACGCTATGGGCGCCGGCCTATCGTGCAGGTGAATTGGTGATGTTGCATGATAAGTTAAATAATTCCAGGTTGGCGTGGCAATATCTGGTGGGTCAACGCCGTGTTCGTCGGGCACCAACGATGTGTTGTGATACACCGAACTTTTTTAGTTCTGGCGTTGACTTCTTTGATCAGATCTTCATCATGTTTGGCCCCTTTGATAATTATAAGTGGAAGATCATCGGCAAAAAGGAGATGTATATTCCGTATAATATGAACGGTTTTTTCCTGGGAACAGACAAGGATCTACTGGGGAAATATTTCCCGAATACGGATCTGATGCGATGGGAATTGCACCGGGTTTGGGAGCTTGAGGGAACACTGCGAGAGGGACGGCGTGACGTGCGACCCAGGCGCAAGATTTATGTGGACGAGGACAGTTGGATTGCCATGATCGGCAATACCTGGGATGCCCAGGGTACGCTCTGGCACACAACGATAGGTTTTCCCAGGAACATGTTTGAGCTTCCATCACTAGCCATGGAAGATTTTGCAACCTTAGATTTCATCAAAGGAACTTACGTCGTGTCATTGACCACGACGGATGTGGACGTTCAGCTTGAGAACGTTGTTCCCTTTCCTGATACTTACTACACACCGCAAGGCATGGCTATCCGGGGTATACGGTAATGTTATGGTGTGATGTGCCAAATTGACAATTTTCAGATCATCCCGAACCTTGACTTGCAAATTCCCATTGGTCTTGGATTTAATCTTGGCGCATCA
>CAZDFI010000039.1:9746-11198 GCA_964504725.1 uncultured Enterobacteriaceae bacterium | reverse complement strand
TGGACGAGGACAGTTGGATTGCCATGATCGGCAATACCTGGGATGCCCAGGGTACCCTCTGGCACACAACGATCGGCTTTCCCAGGATCATGTTTGAGCTCCCTTGTCTATCCATGGAAGATTTTGCAACTTTAGATTTCATCAAAGGTACATATGTCTTGGCAGTGACCACTACGGATGTGGAAGTTCAGCTTGAGAACGTTGTTCCCTTTCCTGATACTTACTACACACCGCAGGGAATGGCCATCAAAGGAATACGGTAATGTTATGGCGTGACTTGACAAATTCACAATGTCACGCACGCGTCTAACTAGTTATTCTGATGTTTGTTTTTTTAATCTCCCCGTTTGGTTTGTGGGTGCCGTACTGGCACTCGTAACCCTTGATATCCATAGTCAGGTAATTTATGAATTAGATCCTCTCGATCCGTTAGTTCAACCTGCTTTAATTAGCCCAAGGGCTGAGATGTCTGTACTTATTGCAGTAACGAGGGCAGGTGATCGAATAGTTGCCGTTGGGGAGAGAGGTATTATTATTTGGTCAGATGACAACGGCAGGACATGGTCACAAGGGAAGGTGCCGGTTCAAGTGACATTGACCGGGGTGTATTTTATAACACCGCAGAAAGGTTGGGCTGTTGGTCACAGTGGTGTTGTGTTAGCCACGGTAGATGGGGCTGTATCCTGGACAAAACAGCTGGATGGTTTTCAAATCAATAGCTTGTTATCCCGGGCAAGAGAAACAACACAAAGTGCTATCGTTGATGAATACGCACGTTTAATGACAGCACAGTTTCCTGCCGATCCCTTATTTGATGTTTTATTCCTGGACGAAAATAATGGTTTTGTTATCGGTGCCTATGGACTCTTTCTTCGAACAGATGATGCAGGTGAGACCTGGATCCCCTGGCAGGAACAGCTCACAAACCCGGACGGGGATCATTTACATGCCATCAGTGTTTCAACTGATGACCTCATTTTCATCGTGGGTGAACGTGGTGCGCTTTATGTTTCAACTGATCAGGGTCAAACATTTGTTGAATCAAAGTCAGGTTATGACGGGAGTTACTTTGGGGTAACATTTACCCGCGACAATAAGATATTGATTTATGGTTTGCGGGGGCATGTTTTCCGTTCATCCGATCAGGGGCAAACCTGGTCAGAAATAGATCTGAATATTAATCGAAGTTGGATGGGGGGAGCATTGCTGGATGATGGTCGAATCATTCTGGTCAATCAGGCGGGTCACATTGTCCTGAGTTCAGATAAGGGTGAAAATTTTGAATTGTTAGCTGATCATGGAGAACAACTTGTGAACGTAGTGGAAACATCGAGTGGGGATCTTGTGCTGGTGGGTATGCGCGGAATTCAACGAATAGAAAAAGCGCAATTAAAATAACGTTCGGCACAATGAGCGTAGGCAATACAAGCAGTTCAACTAAGTGCTATCTTG
>CAZDFI010000039.1:9445-9736 GCA_964504725.1 uncultured Enterobacteriaceae bacterium | reverse complement strand
AGTTGGACACGTTTGACATTCATTCAGGCCGTTGGACAGAGCGGTTTCTGTTCAATAATCGTCTTTATGTCGTTATTTTTTGTTTACTGGTTACCATCGCCTTTAGCTATCAAGCAACAAAGTTACAGCTCACTGCCAGTTATGAACGTATGTTACCTGCCGAACACGCGTACATAGTAAATTTCCGCCAATATGCCCAGCAACTGGACGGGACAAGTAATATCCTCCGTATCGCAGTGACCACAACCCGGGATTCCTTCTTCTACCCAGAATATATCGAGATCTTACGTA
>CAZDFI010000039.1:7580-9435 GCA_964504725.1 uncultured Enterobacteriaceae bacterium | reverse complement strand
GGTTGACCGAGCCTTTGTCAAGTCGATCTGGATGTCGGGGGTTCGATGGATTGCGGTGACGGAAGAGGGACTTGAGGGCGGTCCGGTGATGCCTGATGGTTTTGATGGATCGCCTGAAAAGATTGAGCAATTAAAAACTAATATCGAACTTTCGGGGAAAATCGGACAGTTAGTCGCAGAAGACTTCAAATCAACAATTATATCGATACCGTTTTTAGATGGGGATTATCAAACCGGGGAGCCACTCAATTATGCTGAATTAAACGAAAAGCTTGAGCAATTGCGTAGCAAATACCAATCCGATGAAATCAATATTCGGATCATTGGTTTTGCTAAAGTCATGGGTGATCTCATTGATGGATTACATCAAATTCTATTCTTTTTTGCCGTCGCTGTTTTAATCACAACGGTTGTACTAATCTGGTACACACGTTGTTTGAGAAGCGCTCTGTTGGTTGTGGCCTGTTCACTACTTGCGGTCATCTGGTTATTGGGTATCCTGGCGACATTGGGTTACGATCTGAACCCGTATTCTATTCTGGTGCCCTTCCTGGTGTTTGCTATTGCTATGAGCCACGGTTCACAGAAATTGAATGGTATTTCCCAGGACATCGGTCGTGGTGCCCCCCGGTTGGTGGCTGCCAGATTGACCTTCCGGCGGTTATTTTTAGCCGGCTTAACGGCATTGGTCTCCGATGCTTTTGGCTTTGCGCTATTGATGATAATCAAGATCCCGGTTATCCAGGATCTGGCGCTTACGGCCAGTATTGGTGTTGTTGTCATCATATTTACCAGTCTCGTGTTTTTACCCATATTACTTTCTTATACCGGTGTTAGCCGGGTGGCATGTGATCGGGCACTCAAGGCAGAGCGTAGGGAGCTTAACGATCCACACCACACAGAACATCCCTTGTGGCTTTTTCTGAGTTTATGTACGGAACGTAAATTGTCAGTGATAACGTTGTCGATTGCTTCGGTACTGGTCGCCGGTGGTGTTTACATCTCAAGCGATCTCAAGATAGGTGATCTTGATCCGGGCGCCCCCGAACTGCACCCCCACTCCCGTTACAATCTTGATAACGATTATATTATTAACCATTACGCTGCAAGCAGTGATATTTATATCGTTATGATCCCTACGCCACCAGCAAAATGTGCGGATTATTTGACATTACTTAAAGTCAACGCCCTGGAATTAAAACTGCGGGAACTCCCTGGGGTTGAATCAACGGTGTCATTTGTGGGGACGGCCAAGAATGGCATCGTGGGGCTCAGTGAAGGCTACCCTAAATGGTTTGATCTCCCACGTAATCAGTTAAGTATCAATACTATCACCCAGTATGCCGTGCGTGAAACACTCAACGCGCAATGTAGTTTTCTGACGATCCAAACCTATCTTACTGATCATAAGGCGGATACGCTCGAGGCCGTAGCAAAAACAGTTGATGCATTTGCTGAAAAATATAATAGTGATGCAGCCCGGTTTCTTTCTGCCGCAGGTAATGCTGGTGCCGAGGCCGCGACCAATATTGTTGTTAAAAAAACGAAACACCCCATGTTGATACTGGTCTACGCCGTTGTCATTGTGTTGGTGTATGTTGCCTTTCGTTCCTGGAGAGCGGTTGTGTGTGCCATTTTACCTCTGATGTTAACTTCAATATTGTGTGAGGCACTGATGGTGTTTATGGGGATCGGTGTCAAAGTGGCGACATTGCCTGTCATAGCGTTAGGTGTCGGTATCGGTGTGGATTATGCCTTGTATATATTGACTGTATTTATAGCGCAGTTAAGCACCGGTATAACCCTGTCAGAGGCCTATTATCGTGCCTTGACCTCTACGGGAAGAATTGTTGTC
>CAZDFI010000039.1:5732-7570 GCA_964504725.1 uncultured Enterobacteriaceae bacterium | reverse complement strand
TCCTTATCGGAATTACCTTGTCAATGGGTGTTGCCACCTGGATATTTTCCCCGATCAAGTTCCAGGCAGATATGGGACTCCTGCTGGCGTTCATGTTCCTGGTGAATATGCTTGGCGCACTAATTCTTCTCCCCGCCCTGAGCTATTTCTTGTTAAAGCCTGATTTGCCCCCGACGACTGTCCGAAAATAGAGAGCCTACTCGGCTTTGGCTTCCTGCGTACCCCTCAAGGGCACCCAGAGGACGGGCATAAAGGGTTTGAAAAGAACCCTTGGTGCATGTTGTCGAGCAAAAAGCTGTCCAACCGGGGAACCAGGGTTAAATCACCTTCTTTTTTTACTGGCTGAGTTCCGATGACACGTTCTTCGATAATCTGCCAGCGTCCTCCTATCCGTTTTATTTGGAGCTGCTTTATTACCTCATCTCGATAGGTATCAGACTTATACATTTGTTCGAAACTGATGCGGACATGGGCATCATTCAAAAAGACGATTCTGGGTTTGGTGATTTCAACGCTGATAAAGGATGGTTTAGTCAGACGCTGTCGGCGCTGGGACTTCCAGTCTGTCCGAGACAAACTACCTGTCGGGGCAAATTCATCGGCGTGGTATGTTAAGTATCCTTCTACATCTTGTGCCGACCACCGTTTTGCCCAATCTGAAAGTGTCTGAAGAATGTCCTGTCTATTGACTTGCTTAACTGGATCAACCTGATCTCCGGTTAAATCTTCTTCTGTTTTTAACGGTGTTTGTTTAATAAGCGCTTGTAAGGTCCCAACCTTTCTGGGCCATGGCTTTAACTTACGTACCTTGTCAGATGCTGTTTCGATTAAAAGTTGTAATGCTACTTTTAAATCATACCATTTACAAAACTTCACCAACAATACATAAAAGATAACCGAAGACTTAAGGGTTGTTTACTTAGCCTTTCTAAACTTGTCCTCACCAATGAAGTCCCGGCAGGCTTCTGCCACACACAGCGTTAATTTTTTACAGGAGACTTATCATGAAAAGTTTAGGAACGATGACCGATAGAAAAATAAAAGTACTACTTGTTGATCAGGGGGAAGATCTGGTGAATATGTTCAAGTTGATGTTGGATAGGACAGGTGAATTTGACATCATGATGGAAGCAGATCCGTCAAGGGTCGACGAGATAGCACGTGCATTTGAACCTGATTTTGTGGTCATGGATTCCATGATGCAGAAAAATGGTGCAGTAGAAATGGTTTCCCGGATGGATCATGAAATAGATAGTGAACCATACAGATTCCCCCCCCCTGTCCGGATATGTTTTGAAAACAAAGAGATCAAGGATGTATGGGGAAAATGTTGTGCGGACAATCTGATTTCCCCGATTTGGAATTAGATGATTGTCTGCTTTATTACATTTAATTTATCGGGAGTTAACACTTATGAAGATTTTCGATATTAATCCAATGAGTCTTATTTTCGGGAAGCTTACAAGGCATCCGCATAAGGTCAATTTGATCGCGCTGTTAATCTCGATACTTCCGGCGATGGCGCTTGCAACACCGGCGGCGGATGTCTTGTTGAAAAGGGCTTCGACCTGGAACGGAGATCGCATAAGCTATCCAGCCGGTGAGGCAGAATTAACCGCCGTCAAGGTAACCATAGAGGAAGGGGACGAGACGCCCCTGCATTGTCACCCCGTCCCTACTTTCGCTTACCTGATGAGTGGCGAACTGGAAATCACAACGAGCGGCGGACAGGTAAAACGCCTGGTGGAAGGTGAGGCACTGGTCGAGGTTGTCAATACCTGGCATAAGGGCAAAGCCATCAAGGGCCCGGTGGAGATCATCGTATTTTATACCGGTGT
>CAZDFI010000039.1:0-5722 GCA_964504725.1 uncultured Enterobacteriaceae bacterium | reverse complement strand
AGAAGATATCAGCGATGAGAAATGTGCCCCTCATCTGTTATAAACTTATGCTGACCTATGATGGATTGGAACTTGCCAGATCTGGCAGTATCAACTCTCTCTGCTGGGTCGGCAATCGTTCGGATTGAGTAGGGTAGAATCACAGAGGAAAATAGCTATGTCTGATAACTACCGGCTGACCCTTTCAAAATTATTCCTGCTGTATCTTTTCTTCTTCTCTAATATCGCGATTGCTAATGAATTGCCGTCCGGTTTTGTATATGTGGATGAATTCGCACCCGATATAGTCTTCGACCTGCGTTATTTCGGTGAGGAAAACTTTATCGGTCGGCCAATCGAAGGCTACCTTATGCCCCGTTGTATCGTCACGCGCGAGGCAGCTCTGGCCTTAAAAGGGGCGCAACGTGATCTCAGACGTTTTTCACTCGGCCTCAAGATCTTCGATGCCTATCGGCCGCAGCGGGCCGTAGATGATTTTGTCCGCTGGGCTGAAGATATGAATGACACCAGAATGAAATCACAGTATTACCCGAATGTGGCCAAGAAGGACCTGTTTAAACTGGACTATATTGCCAGCAAATCCAGTCATTCAAGAGGCAGCACCGTTGATCTCACCATCGTCTCGAATATTAACGGGGATCAGCCGGTTGAGCTGGATATGGGGACGAGTTTCGATTTTTTCAGCCCGCAATCTTGGCCGGAAGATGCGAGCATCACGCCAATACAACGCGCCAATCGGATGTTTTTGCAACTGTTGATGGAGAAGCATGGCTTCAAACCTTATCCAAAGGAGTGGTGGCATTTTACTCTTGAGAAAGAGCCTTATTCTGACACCTACTTTGACTTTTCGATTCAGTAAGCGTATGTGTTCATGCTTTCATTGAAGCGAACAGTGAGTTCACCCGCATTGAAATTATTGCTGTATTCAGAATCAAGTTAAATCTACCAGTCGGGATCTTAAGCTTAAAATTGGGATTGGCCGCTTAAGAATTGCCGTATGTGACCAACATCGTTGGTCCGCAAATCTTCGGTAAGACGTATACAAAACTTTACAATCTGTTAACAAAAATAAAACGACGAATTGACCGTTGGTTACATTCGTATGTCAAGCTTAAGATGAAATGAGATATCCTTAATTACGAGAAGGGTTTTATACGATGAACGCTAATTTAGAATTACAAAATACCATGAAATATGAAGCTCGATTTGGCTTCAGAGATTTTCACGCTGGGGGATTAATGGATTTGGCGGGACCTCCTAAACAGACCGGAGGCAGCCTTGGTAAAACTAATAAAGTCCCAACAGTTGAGGATGCCCGCGCACAGGGGTGCTTGATCCTGGTGGCGGAGGATAATCCTATTAACCGGAATGTAATCAGGCGGCAATTGAACCTGTTGGGCTATGCCTGTGAACTAGTAGAGGATGGGGCGGTGGCCTTGGCGGCCTGGCGTGAGAAGGACTATGCTTTGGTATTAACGGACTGCCATATGCCCAATCTGGATGGCTTTGAACTGACGAAGGCAATACGTAAAGAGGAAGAAGGGAGTGAAATCCATATCCCAATCATTGCGATTACAGCTAATGTCTTGCGAGGCCAAAGGGAGCGTTGTCTTGACGCTGGCATGGATGCTTTTTTGGCCAAGCCGATTAAATTGAAAGAGTTACGAGACGTACTGGAGAAAAATATGCCAAAAGAATAGCAAGAAAATGATCGCATAGTTACTGAATCAGGTGTCGCCAAAGAACAGCCGGAAGCTTGTATTTTGTCCTATCAAATGATATGAGACTAAACTGAACTAAATTCTAAGAGATACTTATGGTATATTTATTAACAAACAGGAATCTTACAAGAGGCAGTACCGTTGATCTCACCATCGTCTCGAATGTCGACAAGAGTCAGCCGGTTGAGCTGAATATGGGGACGAGTTTCGATTTTTTCAGCCCGCAATCCTGGCCGGAAGATACGAGCGTTACGCCAACACAACATGCCAACCGGATGCTTTTGCAACTGCTGATGGAGAAGCATGGCTTCAAACCTTATCCAAAGGAGTGGTGGCATTTTACTCTTGAGAAAGAGCCTTATTCTGATACCTACTTTGACTTTCCGATTCAGTAAGCGTTTGTCTTCAATCTGTCATTGAAGCGAACAGTGACATAATTCATTTGCCGCATTGAAATTATTGCTGTATTCAGAATCAAGTCAAATTTAATAGGTGGGATCTTAAGCTTAATATGAGGATTGACCGCTTAAGAACTGACCTATGTGACCAACATCGTTGGTCCGCAAATCCCCAGTAAGACATTTGCAAAACTTTACAATACTTGAACAAAAGATAATCATACAATAATAAGTCGGATACTTTCTTTTATTAATTTAGAGCGGGAGCGTCTTTACCCTGGCACTGAGTTTGATTTTTCACACGAGAATTTTGTGTATTGAAGCAATTGCTCAATACAGTGTATTCAGATCATGGATGCCTGTCTTAAACAAAGAGGAGAATTTATAAACGAATAATCAAAGGTAATATTTATGCAACTTCGTAATTACTTTTGCCGGTTCTCTCAAAAGTTCGTACGGGCACTACTACTCCATTGGCTTCATACGGAGGAGTTGTCCTGGGGAAACCTGCAACTGGGTGATGATAGTGTTGAAGGATTGTTTGAATTGCATCAGGCCAGGGACCATACGTTTGTACAGGACCATGAATCATCGATCATCTTCAGTATGCCCAATGCGGGCATGGCTATAGGCACGACTAATCAATCGGTGGAACTGGAAAAAATAGCGGCACACCTGATCAGAATTGCCCGGAAAAATATCTCATGAATACTTCTCTATCTAGCCAGAAAAAAAGCCAATTCCCCTATAGGTTTTTCACGGTAGCCTGGCTCCTTACAGCGTTAATTCTCGTCTGGCTGGGATGGAATACCTACACTACTTATCAGCAGGACAATATAGTCAAGAAACGAGCGATCCGCATAAAAGAATTACAGGGCGAGATAAGGCACCTTGATGAGGTACTAACCATGTCTGCATGGATGGCCGCCACTACCGGGGATCTGCAATGGGAGAGACGTTATCGAAAATTCGTATCCACACTGGATGCTGATATTAAGGAGGCATTAACACTCTCATCCGTAGACCGCATTAACGCCGCTACTCAGACTGACACCGCCAATATTGCGTTGGTACAAATGGAGAACCAGGTTTTTGATCTGGTAAGGCAAGGTCGTCTGGAAGGGGCACGGGCTATTTTAGCCAGTGATGAATATGAAACGCAGAAGCGCCTTTACCTGCAAGGGATAAGGAATTTTGACGAAATCTCGGACATTAACCTGCGACTGGTCGAACTGCGGAGCATCATCCTACATCTCGATGAGGTCTTGACCATGTCTGCGCTGATGGCTGTTGTCACTGGGGATTTGCAATGGGAAAAGCGTTACCATGAGTTTGAACCCGTTCTGGATATCGCAATTAAGGAAGCCATTCAGCTGGCCCCAAGCGCACAAGGTGGCAAAGTTGCCACAAAGACCGATGCCGCCAATATTAAACTGGTCAAAATGGAAAATCAGGCCTTTGATCTCGTACGCCAGGGACGTTCGAAAGAGGCACAAGCTGTTTTATTTAGTGATGAATACAAACAACAAAAGCATATCTATTCCGAAGGAATGGATCACTTTCACGATCAACTCAAAATGTTAACCCGAATATCACAGCAATCAGAACAGAACAGAACATTCTGGTACATCACCTGGATGTTAATTGCGATTGGAATGTTGCTTGCGGGCTGGATAGTTGTTCTTCTGCGTATACAAAAAGAACATACATTACTCACTAGGACTCTTAAGGAACGTGAACAGGCGGAAGAGGCATTACACCATGCCCACGCTGAACTTGAAAGTCGGGTTGAAGAGCGCACACGTGAATTACATCTATATGCGCACATCCTTTCGACAACCAACGATTTGATGACGTTTGTAGATAAGGAATATATCTATCTGGCCGTTAACCAGAGCTTCCTCGATACCTTCGGCAAAACGAAGAGAGATGTAGTCGGGACTGCCGTGCAGGATGTGAGTGGTCAGGAATTTTTCAAAAATATACTGAAACCTAACCTGGATCAAAGCCTGAAGGGGAATGCGGTAAAAAAAGAAATCTGGGGCGATATTCCTGGTATAGGTCAGTGCTGCTTTGAAATGTCATTTGAGCCATACAGAACTGAAAACGATCAGATTGAAGGCGTGGTGATCTCAAGCCATGACATCACCGAGCAAAAGCAGGCGAAGAAAGCATTGAGAGAAAATTATCTACTTTTAAATGCTATTATTGATTCGCCCACTGACCTTATTTATGCAAAGGATATTAATGGTCGCTTCGTCCTGGCAAATCCCGCTTTGTGCAGATATTTTGGTAAATCGGTGGATGATATTATGGGAAAGACCAACGCCGAATTATTTTCGTCTGACAAGGAGGCAAAAAAAGCAGATAAAGAAGACAGAGAGATACTGTCAACGGGAGTCCCTCACGACTATGAGCATACTATGGAGAAAGAAGGCGTTATCCATACAAGATTATCAACGAAATCCGTCTATCGTGATCAGACAGGGAAGGCCATGGGGATCGTCGGTATTTCACATGATGTCACCGAGCGCAAGCAGGCGGAGGAGAAGCTGCGGTTAACGAATGAAAAACTGATACTCGCGCAGGAAACGTCCGGGCTGGGAACATTTGCATATCATGCTCCTACCGACACAACTACGTACTCTGACAATTGTCTGATTATGTATGGTCTGAAAACCGACATCATGTTCTCGACCCAGGAGTGGTTAAATCTCATATATCCCGATGATAGGGACCTTGTGCAGAAACATTTAGATGATATGCAGGAAAATATTAACCTGTTCTATCAGATTGAATATCGGGTGGTGTGGCCGGATGGATCGGTACACTGGCTCCTGGAACAGGGCAAGTCGCTCGGCGACGAGCGCGGTCGACTCGAAAGTATGCATGGGGTGGTGCTGGACATCACGGACCGCAAGATAGCAGAGGAGAAACTGAAGGTGGCCACGAATAATGCAGAGGCAGCAAATGTCGCGAAGTCGCAGTTCCTGGCGAATATGAGTCATGAGTTGCGCACGCCACTGAATGCCATCGTCGGCTACAGCGATCTGATGAAAGTGGTCGCCGAGGCCGAGCAGCGCGCCCAGGACCTGGACGATCTAAACAACATCAACGTTGCTTGCAATCAACTGTTATCACTCATTGATGACATTCTGGATCTGACCAAGATCGAAGGCGGCAAGATGGAACTGACCTTGACGCAGTTTAGTGTGGCGGCGCTGGTGGACATGCTGGTGTCGAGTGCATCACCGCTGATGGAGCAGAACGGCAATACGCTGACGGTGCAGTGTGGGGATACCGTTGAGAGTCTGCACGCGGACGAGGCCAAGCTGCGCCAGTGTTTACTGAACCTGTTGAGCAATGCGGCCAAGTTTACCGAGGGCGGTGAGATCACCCTGGCCATCAACCCTGAGCAGAGAAACGGGGGTGAGTGGCTTAGTTTTCAGGTCTGCGATACCGGCATTGGTATGAGTGCAGAGCAAGTTGCAAAGGTAATGCAGCCATTTTCACAGGCAGACAGCACGACCACCCGCAAATATGGCGGGACTGGTTTAGGGCTAACGATCACCTGTGAACTGGTCGAACTGATGGGCGGAGAAA
>CAZDFI010000038.1:11673-22353 GCA_964504725.1 uncultured Enterobacteriaceae bacterium | reverse complement strand
CCTTCTGCGAACACCAGTATCTGATTAGCCCCGGAGTCAATTGTACCAATAAGGCGCGCGCCATCGTTTAGATTGGCCTCTCTCAAAATTTGCTTAAACTGGGTTTCCAAACGCTCAAAAAATTGAAGCACTCGTACTCGCAGACGTTCATTTTCACCCACCAGGGCATCACCAACCAATACACGTGTTATACCAGGGTTGCGCTCGGAGAAAACTAGTAACACTTGTACGATTTTTTCACAACGTTCAATGGCATCCTTTTCCTGTGCAAGAATACTATTTATTAATCCAAAAACAGCTTCCTCTGAAAAATCAATTAATGCTTCAAACATCTTGGCCTTACTGGCGAAATGCCTGTACAGCGCCGCTTCTGAAACGCCGACTGCCCTGGCCAAACTTGCAGTGGTAATGCGGATCCCTGGATTCACCTCTAACTGTAAAGCGAGTATTTCCAGTATTTGCTGTTTTCTGTTGCGTTTGTTGGTTTCGTTCATGCCCCCAGTCCTGATCCTCAGCCCTTGCCAACACCGCGCGCGTCGATTAGCGTGCCCACGCCCTGGTCGGTAAATATTTCAAGCAATACCGCATGCTCAACCCGACCATCAATGATGTGGGTAGCCTTAACCCCACTATTCACAGCATCCAGAGCTGCATGAATTTTGGGTAACATGCCGCTGTGAATCACACCCTTATCAACCAGCTTATCCACGTCAGCAATCGAAAGTCCTGTTAGAACATCGCCTTCCGCATTTAGCAAACCAGCTGCGTTGGTTAACATGATTAATTTTTCTGCTGCAAGTATTTCAGCCATTTTACCAGCCACGAGATCAGCATTAATATTATAGGACTGACCATCCTTGCCAACGCCAATCGGCGCAATCACTGGAATAAAATTGCCTTGAATCAGCATATCGACAATTGACTTATCGATGCTTTCGACTTCTCCTACATGGCCTATGTCGATTATTTCAGGTGCCTTCATCTCAGGATCAGCCTGCTTGAAAACCATCCTTTTCGCATGAATTAAATCGCCATCTTTCCCTGTCAGCCCGACCGCTGAGCCACCATTGCGATTTATCAGGTTAACAATTTCCTTATTTACCTGACCGCCCAACACCATCTCTACAATATCCATGGTCTCACTGTCTGTCACGCGCATCCCGTTTACAAATTTGGATTCCTTACCGATCCGAGAGAGCAAATCGCCTATCTGAGGACCGCCTCCATGCACAATAACTGGGTTCATGCCTACTGATTTCATCAGCACAACATCACGTGCAAATCCATTTTTCAGCTGATCGTCAACCATGACATTTCCACCATACTTAATAACAATAGTCTTACCATTGAAACGTTGTATATAAGGTAAGGCCTCGGTCAGGATATTTGCAATCGCTGCAGCATTATTTAATTCTGACGTCATGATCTCTCTCTACAAACCTGTATGTAATTCCTAAATCTTGCAGGTAAGTGCATACGTACTTCCCACAGGCGATGCAGCTTATCAAAATGGGAGCTTTAAGTCCGCTGAAACCGAACGCAATAAAACTCGAAATATTGTCTGGATTCTTTCCAGCTCCGCTTCAGATTCAGCTTCAAATCTTGCGACTAAAAATGGACTTGTGTTTGATGGCCTGACAAGGCCCCAACCACCCGAAAAATCAACACGTAAACCATCAATATCTATCACCTCTGCGTCTTCGAATGTCATTTTCTTTTTCATAATTGCCATTGCCTTGGCATGATATTTTTCTGCTAAAGGAATTCGGAGCTCAGGCGTTGATATGCCATCGGGTAACTCAGCAAAGGTCTCGGTCGGACTACCTTTACTATTTGTTAATATCTCCAGAACCCTTGCCCCTGCATACAGTGCGTCATCAAAACCATACCAGCGTTCCTTGAAAAAGATGTGCCCGCTAAATTCTCCCCCAAGTGGCGCATCGATCTCTTTCATCTTCGACTTGATCAGGGAATGGCCGGTTTTCCACATCAATGGCTTACCGCCGCTCTCTTCAATAACTTCCTTCAGATAACGGCTACATTTGACATCAAAAATAATCGAAGCCCCCTGATTCCGGGATAACACATCCCTGGCAAATAACATCATCTGTCTATCAGGCCAGATAATATTACCTGCACCATCAACAATTCCCAGGCGATCACCATCACCATCAAATGCAAAGCCCAGATCTGCGCCTTCCTCTTTCACTATCTCTATCAGGGGCTGCAAATTCTCTGGCTGACTTGGATCCGGCTGATGGTTGGGGAATTTACCATCAATGTCACAAAATAATTCTACGACGTCATGTCCCATAGCCCTGTAAAGCTGTGGCGCCAATTGACCCGCTACACCATTGCCACAGTCAACAATGATCTTGAATGCGCCTCCCAACGCAACAGGAACATCCTCCGTAATTCTTCTTAAATAATCAGCGCCAACGTCTGTAGTCTGTAAACTCCCCTGACCTTCAGATAGTTCATTGTTGGTAATTCGATCACGAATCTTTGTAATGGCATCGCCCGATAAGGTTTCGCCATCAAGCACAATCTTTAAACCATTATATTCCGGGCCATTATGACTCCCGGTAAGCATCACACCACTCTGCGTTTCTAAATGATGTGTTGCAAAATATAATACGGGTGTTGGTACCATGCCAATATCAATGACATCTCGTCCGGAGGCACGCAAACCTTTAATTAATGCTTCAATTAACTCGGGACCGCTTAAACGACCATCACGCGCAACGACAACACTCTGTTGCCCACGTTCATGAGCCTCACTGCCTATCGCGCGACCGATTTCATGAACAACTGAAGCAGACAGAGTTTCGCCCACTACACCTCGAATATCGTAGGCACGAAAAATAACGGGCGAGAGATCAACTTGTGAGGGCGCTTCAACTTCAGGAGATAGCTCAGCCCCCACTGGGTCAGCTTCAATGTTTACCTGAACAGGATTTGCCTGTGCAGTATTTTCCTGCTCGGGAAATTCCAGGTCAGGAACTGCCTGATCAGTATTTTCCTGCTCGGGAAATTCCAGGTCAGGAACTGCCTGATCAGTATTTTCCTGCTCGGGAAATTCCAGGTCAGGATTTTCCTGAACAGGATTTTCTTGAGTGGCGCTGTCCTGGACTGCAACCTCATTGCTACCAACTTCCTCCACTACAATCCCCGCTTCCTCCTCCACAATAATCCCTCCTAGTTCCTCCACTACAATCCCCGCTAGATGCCCATCTGCGTGTTTGGCAATGGATGTCTTTGTTTGCTTGGCAACGGGTTTTATGTCATCTCCTTGCAATCCTTGTGAAACCTTGCCAGAGATAGGAGGTTTGTCGGACGGAGGTAAACCCGGAACCAGTTTTTCAAATCCCGGGTGTGCTCCTTCCATGATGGCTTTAACGGCGCCTTGGTACACAACCTGTTTTTCAGGTTCTTCTTTCGATACTAAACCTGACTGTTTGCGGCGATAAAAAACAAAACCTCCCGCACCTGCTGCTGCCAGAACGAGTAAAATGGTGATCATCAGTCCCCTACCAGAACCTTCTTCTGCTGACTCACTCCCTCCAACTAAGGAGGGCAAGGTTGCCGCTGTGGTTTCTGGTGACCCCTGCCAACTAACCGCATTCCATTTCGTCCCTTTGATCGCCACAGCCACAGGAATTCCATTGCGTAATTTATTATCACCAAGCCGAGTCAAAGCGAGCGCCTTGCCACCCTTGCCCTGTTGTATCTCAATATAAATTTCAGGATTATCCAGGCCTGATATTGCTGACCCGATTATCTCCATGGGTATGCTCAGATGTAACAAACCGACAAGATTGTTATCTGCATCTGCGACTCGGCTTACGAATGCAATGTGTGCCCCATTTCCTCCCATACTGTGTACTTCAGCAGCCACAGGGGCTTCCGATTCTTCCGCTCTTCTCAACAAATCAAGCGAGGCAAAACTGAGAGGTGGTATTGCCTCCCTGTCAATCTTGTAATTACCTGGAAGAAATAATCTTAGCTTCAATGCAGATTCGAATACCGACTGCATCTGCTCAGCCGTACTTTCGAGGGTAGCAGCATCGGCCTCTGCAAATAATGTGACAATCGCCTGATCCTGAGTCAGGTCATTCAGTTGCTTATTAATCGCGGCAATGCTAACAGCAACCTTGTCCGCCGCTTGTGTTGAGGCAACTTGCTGTTCCTCCTGTTCTGCTGATACATCCTGTACAGCAGAATTACCTGCAAACACAAACAGCAACAAAACCGCGGCGCAAATACCAGCGACCTTTAGCTGACGTATTTTGCTTCGCTTAAAATTCCTGCCTGTTACTGACCCCACAACCATTATCCTGCTCCCCCAATACACTCTGATTTTTTATCAGGTACCACGCCAAAACTAACCTTGAACACCTGTGTGGCCAAAGCCGCCTTCACCACGATGACTTTCATCAAATTCATCGACAACATCAAACACAGCCTGGACCACTGGCATAAAGACCATTTGCGCGATCCGATCGCCTGGATTCATCGTAAAGGATTCTTGCCCACGGTTCCAACAGGATACATAGACCTGACCTTGATAATCTGAATCAATCAAGCCAACCAGATTACCTAAAACAATGCCTTTTTTGTGGCCAAGTCCGGAACGGGGCAACAACACAGCAGCTAGTCCAGTATCTTCAACATGAATGGCAAAACCGGTAGGTATCAAAGAGGTTTCACCAGGTTTAATTTCAAGTGGCTCATCAATACAGGCGCTAATATCCATTCCTGCCGAACCTGAAGTAGCGTATTCAGGCATCGGGAATTCGTTGCCGAGCCTTTTATCAATGCACCTGAGTTGTATTTTCCTGGTTTGCATTTTTTTGGGCTGAATTTTTTTCATAGTAGTGATCCGCAATTACCTTTATTAATTGACGTGCAAGTTTTTCTTTTGGCGCCCGTTCCAACGTTTGGTGTTTTATGGTTTGATTTTCCCGGGCCTGGTTCCCCTGTATCTTATTCCCAGATTGCCAAAAAACCTGCAGCGCATTTTCTTCCACATTAAACCCAAGATCCTCGCCGACCTGATTTGCCGCAATCATGTCCAGTTTCTTGTCTATAAGTTTGAGCCGGGCATTGTCCAGTAAATTTTCAGTCTCGGCTGCAAAGCCGACGGTAAATGGCGCTTCAGTTAATCTGGCAACCTCAGCCAGTATGTCCGGGTTTTTTTGCAACAGCAGCTTGAGATCGTCGGAATTCTTTTTAATCTTTTGCTCAGCAACGTTAACACATCTGTAATCCGCTACGGCGGCGGTGGCGACAAAAATATTAGATTCAGAAATGTCTGACATTACGGCATCACGCATCTGCTCAGCGGACTCTACGCTGATGTGCCGAACCTGATGAGGCGCCTCGAGTGTTACCGGCCCGGAAACCAAAGTTACATTTGCCCCTGCCTCAGCTGCGGCTCTGGCAACTGCATAGCCCATCCGTCCTGAGCTGTGATTTGTAATGTAGCGAACCGGGTCAATCGCTTCACGAGTGGGTCCTGCCGTGACCACTATTTTTAAATCAGCGAGTAGCCCCGTAGAAAAAATCTGGCCTGTCGCTGATATTAACTGATCCGGTTCCAGCATCCTGCCCGGCCCAACTTCCCCGCATGCCTGACTGCCTTCATCTGGCCCGACGATGTTTATTTCTCGTTGAGCTAATATCGCAATATTTGCCTGCGTCGCCAGGTTAGACCACATTTGTTGATTCATGGCTGGCGCAATCACCACAGGCGCGGTTGTTGCCAAACACAGTGTGCTTAACAGATCATCCGCCATGCCTTGCGCCAATCGAGCAATAAAATTTGCACTGGCAGGCGCAACCAGAACAACATCACACCAACGCGCCAGGGCAATGTGACTCATTCCGGATTCAGCGGCTTGATCCAGTAATTCTGTGTGGACCTCTCTGCCTGACAATGCTTGCATTGTCAGCGGAGTGATAAACTCACAGGCGCCTCGCGTCATCACCACCCGCACTTCGGCACCGTGTTCTCGTAACCGCCTGACCAATTCTGCACTCTTGTATGCGGCAATCCCGCCAGTCATACCCAGGAGTATTCTTTTGTTTGTTAAATTATTCATCAACATCACTAATTTACTAAATAGTGTGAGAATATTACCTTATCGCGTCCGAATGCGCATTTTTGCTACAATGATACCCGACAGAAATCCCAAACAAAGGAATGGATTTATAATACTCATCAGGAAAATCATCTAACAAGGAGGTAACCATCGTGCCCATATCTAACTGGCCAGAACAGGAAAGACCCCGCGAAAAACTATTAACCAGAGGGCCAGCTGCCCTTTCTGATGCGGAATTACTCGCTATTTTCATGCGCACAGGCCTGCGGGGGAAAACAGCTATCGACTTATCGCGAGACTTATTGACAGAATATGGTGGACTGAGAGGCCTGATTGAGACCAACCCCAAAACATTCTGCCAAACCAAGGGACTGGGGTTGGCAAAATACAGTCAGATACAGGCAGCCATCGAACTTGGCAAACGCTATCTGCAAGAGAATCTTCAGAAAAAAGATGTGCTCAGTAGCCCAAACGACACAAAAAACTTCCTGCTTGCCCAGCTACGCGCTTATCCGTACGAAGTCTTTGCTTGTCTTTTCCTCGATAACCGCAACCAGATAATCAGTTTCGACAAGATGTTTAACGGCACCATAGATGGTGCCAGCGTTTATCCGCGCGAGGTGGTCAAACAAGCCCTGGCCAGGAATGCTGCTGCGGTGATATTCGCACACAACCACCCTTCCGGCGTGGTAGAGCCTAGTCTCGCAGACAAAAATATCACTCGCCGTTTGCAGGAAGCATTGAGTCTGGTGGATATTCGTGTGCTTGATCATTTCATCATTGGTGAGAACACCGCAGTCTCTTTTGCCGAGCAGGGCCTGATATAGGAATGGAATCGAGTATTTTCAACCCACAAAAACTTGGATTGGCCAGCCGATCCATGTACAATCCGCGCTCTTTTTTAACAGATTAAAGATTTTGAACCATGTCACGAGTATGTCAGGTAACGGGTAAACGCCCAATGTCAGGGAACAATGTCTCCCACGCCAACAATAGAACGCGTCGTCGTTTTTTGCCGAATTTGCACAGCCGTCGTTTCTGGATCGAAAGCGAAAATCGCTGGGTGCGATTACGCGTCAGCGGAAAAGGTCTGCGTATCATCGATAAAAAAGGTATTGAGACCGTTTTGGAAGAAATCCGCGGTCGTGGCGAAAAGGTATAGGGGAAATAGACGATGGCTGACAAAATCAAACTCGTTTCTACAGCTGGCACAGGCCACTATTACACAACCATGAAGAACAAACGTAACATGCCTGAGAAAATGGAAATCAAAAAATATGATCCGGTTGTACGTAAGCATGTAATATATAAAGAAGCTAAAATTAAATAGCTCAAATCAAGTCATATTCGACCAAACCCGCTTCATGCGGGTTTTTTATTGCCTGTTATTCAAGCAATCTTTTTTTTACCTTGCAACTCCGCTGTTAATCAGAATAATACCTTCGCAATGAACAAGGAAATTCTCATCTCTGTCGATCATGTTTCCCGCTATTATGTAAATGAGTGTGCGGTTAGCGATATCAGTTTTTCAGTTCACCGGGGCGAGGTGCTTGGCTTCCTGGGCCCAAACGGCGCAGGTAAAAGCACCACCATGCAAATGATATGTGGCGTGTTATCGGCCAGTGCAGGTCTAATTACTGTTGCTGGACATGACATGTTTGAGTCACCAAAAGCCGCCAAAAAACACATCGGCTTCCTCCCTGAGAGGCCACCCTTGTATCAGGATCTGAACGTTGATGAGTACCTTTGCTATGCAGGGCGGTTACGCGGCATAGGTAAAACAGAGTTAAAGGAAGCGATCACCTACAGCAAACAACGTTGCGGTCTTGCAGAGTCCGGCAAACGTCTGATTAATAATCTGTCGAAGGGCTTTCAACAACGAGTGGGTATTGCGCAGGCAATTATCCATTCGCCCGCAGTGGTGATACTTGATGAACCAACTTCAGGACTGGATCCAAATCAGATTCTGGAAATCAGGGAACTTATCAGCGAACTGGGCAATGATCACAGCGTTATTTTATCCACTCATATTCTTCCAGAAGTACAAAGTGTTTGCGATCGTGTTTTGATCATTAATCAGGGCAAACTTGTGTTAGATGAACACCTGGATAACCTGCAACAAGATGATCAAATCACACCGATAAAAATTGCTTTTCGACAACCCCCACCATTGGATGTTTTGGCTGAAATCGAAGGTGTTATGGATATTGAACAGATTGGCAATCATCATTTCAAAATTTATTGTGAATCAGAAATTAATACTATTAATCGAATTACGAATCTGGCGGTAACTTCTGAATGGCAACTCTATGAGATAATCCCCGAAAAGGATTCTCTTGAAGAAACCTTCGTGCAGCTAACCCGCGGGGAAAGTAAACCCCTGTCTGATGAAAATCCTGATGGAACTGTAGAAGATCCAGAATGAATACCATTTTCCATATCGCAACACATGAATTAAGACGACTGTTCAAATCACCTCTGGCCTGGATAATATTCGCAGTCGTACAGTTTTTGCTGGCCATTTTCTTCCTCTTGATTCTCAGTCAATTTATCGATCCGGCAGCAGCTTCATTTTTTGCCAACTATGGTGTCACCGAAATTGTTGTGGTTGGACTGTTGCAAATCGCAGGCATCATTCTGTTGCTGATTACGCCATTTGTAACCATGCATACCTTCAGTGAAGAACGCCAGACAGGAACTATTAAATTATTACTCTCTTCACCTGTTTCAATGACCGAACTTGTCCTGGGTAAATACATGGGGGTGAGTTGCTATTTATTTTTGTTGTTGGTGCTTATTTCATTAATGCCACTTTCTCTACTTATGGGAACTGAGCTTGATTTGTTACAACTACTCTCAGCGTTCCTGGGACTGATACTGCTGGTGAGTTCTTTTGCTGCGATTGGATTATTTGTGTCTTCTCTGACCAGCCATTCTGCGGTTGCTGCAATCAGTACCTTTGGTATTTTATTTGTGCTCTGGATCATGAACCTGCCAGGCAATACAGGCTCGGAACACTTCAGGGAAATCCTGACCTATTTGTCATTGTTGAATCATTATCATAATCTTCTCGACGGCGTCTTTAATTCTGCAGATATAGCTTATTATCTTTTGGTAAGTGCCGTATTTATCATCCTCAGCATCTGGCGACTGGATAACGAGCGACTACATTAAAGACATGAAAATTACTATCACCTCACGTTTACAATCCCAACTCAACAGCATCATCATGGTGATTTTGATTTTGAGCCTGGCTGGCCTGTTAGCCTGGTTAAGTGTGCGTTACCAAACGCAAATGGATTGGACACAAAGTGGACGGCATACACTGTCACATGCCAGCCAGGAAGTTCTGAACCGAATGGAAGGCCCTGTCGAGATTACCGCTTATGCGCGCGAGGATGGAAACTTGCGACAGGCAGTTGAAAAAATTGTCGGTCGTTACCAACGACTTAAGCCAGACATGAAGCTTCACTTTGTAAACCCCGATGCGGTCCCCGATGAAGTTCGCAACGCAGGAATTACTATCAATGGAGAAATGCTGGTTCGTTATCAGGATCGTATCGAGCATGTCAAAACAGGGACTGAAGAGGAATTTACCAATACACTTGAACGACTGGCACGGGGCTCCGAGCACTGGCTGGCCTTTCTTGAAGGACACGGGGAACGCGACCTGCTTGGCAAGGCAAACCATGACTTGTCTCTGTGGGCGACTCAACTTGTTTCACGGGGATTCAAGATTCAACCGCTTGACCTCACCAATATACAGATAATTCCGAGTAATACTAAAATACTAGTGATCGCTTCACCCTCTGTTGATCTTCTCCCCGGTGAAATTGCACTGATCGTTGAATATTTGCTACGTGGTGGCAATATTTTATGGCTTGCCGATCCAGGTGGCCTACATGGTCTGGAACCCCTGGCGGATCAACTAGGCATCGAAATCCCCACAGGGTTGGTGATTGATTTTGCCGGTAGTCTTATTGGCATAGAAGATCCATCTATCGTCCTTATTACACCACGTTTGTATCCTGATCACGCCGTCACTAAAGCATTTAATTACACAACTTTTTTCCCAACAACGGCATCGATACAGGTAAATGATCAGGCAGTGGATCTGGCACCATGGAATAAATCCAGTCTGTTGACAAGTGCAGATCACACCTGGCTGGAGATGGGTGTGCCTAAAGGGGAAATTGAATATAACGAAGACATCGATAAGATTGGACCGCTTGATATAGGTATTAGTCTGGAGAGAATTATCGAAAACGACTCAAATGACGCTGATGACTCCACAACCATACAACAAAGAATTATTGTCATCGGCGATGGTGATTTTCTGTCAAACGCCTATGTAGGTAACAGCGGAAATCTTGATTTGGGCGTTCGTCTGATTAACTGGTTAAGCAATGATGATGACTTTATCAGCATCCCGATTAAAACCATCAATGATGCACACATCGAGCTATCGCTAGTTGCTTCAGCAATCATCGGTTTCGGATTTATTCTGGTTCTGCCGCTAATCTTCCTTGGCACAGGTTTGACGATCTGGTGGCGTAGGAAAAAACAATAACACTGA
>CAZDFI010000038.1:0-11663 GCA_964504725.1 uncultured Enterobacteriaceae bacterium | reverse complement strand
CTATGTCACGGCGTTTATTAATCAACCTGGGTCTGCTCTTCTGCATTGTCGGATTGGCAATATTTCTGACCACGAATGAAGATAAAGAAATCGTTGAAGAAGAAATTACTCTGACGGATATTGATCCGGCGAGCATTCATATCATTCAGATCGAAAGACAGGGGCTGGATAACATCATTTTTCAAAAGCAGGACGACCACTGGGACATGCAAAGTCCGTTTAACCTGCCAGCAAATCTTTCACGAATAAAGGTGATGTTAAAGCTGTTACAGGCACATAGTTACGACCACTTCAGTGCAGCAGATAATGATCTCACGCCATTTATGCTGGCTGTACCTGCCGTTTCTATTATATTAAATGATACACGGATTGCCTTTGGCGATATCAACCCGCTCGAGAAAAAATTACGTTATGTGTTGATCAAGGACACTGTACATATTATTAACGACAGTCTGTTTCATCAGTTACAAGCATCTGCAACTTTTTTTCTTAATCCAAAATTAATACCACCTGGTGCCACGATAAAAACGATTCACTTCCCTGAACTCACGATTGATTACACTGAGAACGGCAAGGTGTCCGGAGCACACCACCATATCATTAATGCATGGAAGCAAATGGAATCAGTTTCTGTGCGTAAGTATGAAGAAATGGAGCCTATCGATACCATTAAACTTGAACTCACCTCGGGCGAAATAATAGAATTCATCATCCTTTCAGCCAGACCAAATCTGATCCTGGCCAGACCAGATATAGGTATTCAATATCATATTAGTAACACGGTTTCAGACAGCCTGTTTCCAACACAATCAGAAACTGAATCTGTTTCAGAATAACGCATGCCAGAATTGCCTGAGGTCGAAACTACCCGCTTAGGCATCGCGCCTCACATCACAGGGCAAGTCATCAAGGATGTCGTGATACGCAATAAAAATTTACGTTGGCCGATCACTGCAACACTTAAGAAAGATCTCATAAACTGTAAATTTCAAAAAATAGATCGACGCGGGAAATATCTGCTGTGTTATACAAAACACGGTTGCATGATGGTGCATTTAGGCATGTCCGGCAGTCTTCACATTGTAGACACGTATATTGAACCGGGGAAACATGATCACTTTGATATCCTGTTTGCATCAGGCAAAATTTTGCGCTTTCGTGATCCACGTCGATTTGGATCGGTCATCTGGACAAAGAAAGATCCCTTGCAACATAAACTAATCAAGCATCTTGGCCCGGAGCCATTAGGCGAGGATTTCAATGGAGAGTGGTTGTACGGAATATCAAGAAAACGGACTCAGGCCATCAAAAATTTTATTATGGACTGCCATAATGTCGTCGGCGTCGGCAACATTTATGCCAGTGAGTCTCTGTTCCTCGCCGGTATCAACCCGAAACGTAAAGCAAGAAATGTATCACTAGAACGCTATGAACTTCTGGCCAGCACCATCAAGAAAATATTGAAACAATCAATCAAACTGGGCGGAACAACATTACGAGACTTCGTTAATGGTGATGGTAAACCCGGATATTTTCAGCAACAGCTGAATGTGTATGGAAGAACAGACCAACCATGTAAACAATGCAAGTCAACAATAAAAGAAATCAAACTCGGCCAGCGTTCTTCGTTTTATTGCGCTAACTGCCAAACATAACGACCATGCCAGGCGGCGGCGCAGGAGGTCGGGTGCGGACGTCAGGTTAGCTATTTTCCTTTGGAACACAAAATTATCGATTACCTGCTACTGAAGAACAGTGATTGGATCTGTGAATAATTTTGAATTCGGAATGAGTACCTTGTTCCCCTCGGAATCAAGCTCCGTGTATCGTAAGTCAATAGAAATAACAATGCCCTCGTAACCCGATATTTTTATGCGGTTTCCTATCGCGAATGGTCGATATAGCAATATGAGAATGCCAGAGAGAAGATTGGAAATAGTATCTTTCAGAGCGAAGCCAAGTGCAAATCCCGTCAAACCAAGACCGGCCACAAGCGCGGATACATTAATCCCTAAGGTTCCGAGTGCAGTAACAAAGCCGAAGATTAAAAGTGTAACATTACTTGTACGAGCAAGTAGGGAAGTGAGATTGCTATCTAATTTCAATCGTTTAGTGGTATTAGTGATTATTCTTTTTACCATTTTCGCAAGGATATAAAAAACGACTAAAATCACGACAACGCCGACTACTCTCGGCATCCAAAGAATCGCTTCATTAAGTAAATGTTGTGCTAGATTTTCCACAGTCTACTAACCTCTCGTTCTCTTTCTCAAAGAAATAGCTAACGTTACAATTGAGCTGCGCCAGCACATTAGTTACAGCAAAGCACCGCAATACCTCCCGGCATTAGATCGAACGCCTTGTTATGTATCTCTACCTGCTTCATCATGCAAGGATGTGGTGAAAAGCGAAACCATTATTAAATAATGATTATATTTTAAATTCAGTCACCAACTTCTTAGCAACACCTATATTCTTCAACCGAACATACTTCGGCATGCCCTTCTCATACGGCGGATAATCTTCGCCTTCAATCAACGGAGTTAAATAACGCCGACACGCATCTGTGATTCCAAAACCATCTTCACTGATATATTCAGCAGGCATCATCTTTTCGACATTAGCAACATCTGACAGATTTGCCTTACCAATCTCCCATGCATAGGGATCATCCGAAAGTCGAACCACAGTTGGCATAATGGCATTGTCTCCGGCAAGTGCCATTTCAACTGCGGCCTTGCCGAGTGCATATGCCTGTTCAACATCCGTCTTTGAAGCAATGTGCCTGGCAGAGCGTTGCAGATAATCTGCCACTGCCCAATGATATTTATAACCATGTGCATCCTTAATCATATTGGCAACCACGGGTGCTGCACCGCCTAACTGGGCATGTCCAAAAGAATCCCGCGTATCCTGCTCGGCCAGAAATTTTCCATCCGGCCATTTTGCACCTTCAGAAACAACGACTGTACAATAACCGTAACTTTCAACATTCTCCTTTACTCTCGCCAGAAAACGATCCTGATTAAACTCTACTTCCGGAAATAAAATGACAACAGGAATATCATTTTCTTCGTCTGCCGCCAGTCCGCCGGCAGCCGCGATCCACCCAGCATGTCGACCCATCACCTCAATCACAAATACCTTGGTTGAAGTCTTAGCCATGGACAACACATCGTAGGAAGCTTCACGGGTTGAGATAGCAATATATTTGGCAACAGAACCAAATCCCGGACAGTTATCAGTGATCGGTAAATCATTATCTACTGTCTTCGGAACATGTATTGCCTGTATGGGGAAACCCAACTTTTCCGAGAGTTGTGAAATCTTATGACAGGTGTCTGCAGAATCGCCACCACCGTTATAAAATAAATAGCCAATATCATGTGCCTTGAAGACTTCAATCAGCCGTTCATACTCAGCTCTGTTTTCGTCAAGACCTTTTAGCTTGTAGCGACAGGAACCAAATGCCCCTGATGGTGTATAGCGTAATGCAGCAATCGCACTATCTGACTCTTTAGCTGTATCAATGAGGTCCTCGGTGAGCGCACCAATAATGCCATTACGGCCCGCATAAACATTGGCAATTTTGTCTGCATGACTGCGTGCTGTTTCGATGACACCGCAGGCCGTGGCATTAATTACAGAGGTTACACCACCTGATTGCGCATAAAATGCATTTTTCCGCTGACTCTTTTCCTTTTGGCTCATTAACTGCTGACTCCTAATCATTCTCTGGCTTATACGAATATACGCGTATTATTCTTGTGATAGACTCTAAAGACAAATTTATACCTGAAAACTTGGCTTATACTTAAAATCTTGGCCCTAAGAAACTGGGCTTCAAAGCGTGTATTTAACTGAAAGGAACTTGTATAGCAAAAATACGCCCAATGTTATTGTGAAATTTAAAAATTACATTCTGGTTTTCCTGCTGCTAACAAGCAATATTGTACAGGCTAATGGCTCGGTCGATTTACCAGATATCGGCGATTCGTCAGGCAGTGCTATCTCGCCTGAATTCGAGAGACGCCTGGGCAAGGCCTTCATGCGTAGCGTAAGACAACATGCAAGTATTATTAACGATCCGGAAGTAGAAAGTTATATTCAATCAATCGGCTATAAATTAGCTGCTAATAGTGACGACAATACCCTGACATTTACATTCTTCGTTATCGATAGCCCAGACATCAACGCTTTTGCCGCTCCCGGTGGTGTTATCGGTATCAATAGCGGCACGATTCTGAGCTCACGCAATGAAAGTGAACTGGCAGGCGTAATAGCACATGAAATTTCTCATGTCACACAACGGCACATGGCCAGACAATTTGAAAGAGCAGGCCAGCTTAGTCTGCCGCAAACAGCAGCATTACTTGGTGCAATATTGGTAGGTATCGCAAACCCTGAGGCAGGCGTGGCCGCGCTGACCATTGTTACAGGAGCCAGTGCTCAAACACAGATTAATTTTACCCGCAGAAATGAAGAAGAAGCAGATAGCGTTGGCATTCAACTGCTTGCCCGCTCTGGCTACGACCCACAAGGGATGCCCGGATTTTTTGAGCGCTTACAGAAAAAATCAGAATATTATCAGGGCAATGCGCCAGAGTTTCTCAGAACTCACCCGCTGACGACTTCGCGTATCGCTGAATCAAAAGCCAGGGCTTCAAGATATAGACCGGTCAACTATGTAAACACAGACAGTTATGAGTTAATACGAGCAAAAATTGAAGTCTATAGCTATAAAAACAGCAAAGATGCTGTAACGGTATTCAAAGACCGTTTGGCAAACACCCCAATAAAAAATAGAAACCCGGTTCGCTATGGCTATGTCCTGGCATTAGCAAGGGCCGGTGCCTATTATCTGGCGCGTGAGCAATTAAGCGTATTGTTAAACAATGATAAAGACAATATTTCATATATGCTGGTTGCTGCAAATATCGAAACAGACCAAAGAAACTATGATGCAGCCCTTGGTATTTATCGCCAAGCCTATCAGCTTTATCCTGATTACAGACCTCTTGTATTAGCTTACGCCAAGACCTTGCTGGATGCCCGTCAGCCAAAAAAAACACGTGATTTATTGCATCATTATCGACGTCAACATGAACCAGGTCCTACTTTTTATGAGTTACTCTCACAAGCCGAGGCACAAAGTGGATCAACTGCAAATTCAGGGATTGCCAAGGCAGAATATTATTACCTGACTGGAGACACAAAACTGGCGATAGACAAATTGATTCATACACAACGAGAAGACACACTGGACTATTATCAAAGAGAAATAATCGTTGCCAGAATAAGCCAACTGGAATATGAACTTGAGCTGGAAGAAAACCTGCAAATCTAGGATAACAACATAATTTTAATTTTTACGGCGGGTTTATAAACAAGAGCACTTGAAAGACGATGAAAATAACACGCAGAAATTTTATGTCACAACTGCTCTCTGGCGCCACAATCATGCTTGCCGGGGCGGGCAGTTTATTGAAACCGATTCTTTCCTTCGCTGACTGGAACGTGGGTGCATTTTCTGCGGAAACAGAGGCAGATGCCCTGGCAGAGTTTTTCCCGGGGCTTGAGGTAACACCCAGCGATGCAATAACCATCGGCGTACATGACCTGGTTGAAAATGGTTCAGTGGTCCCCCTTAAAATTCAAACCGATCTGCCAAACGTTGAATCAATCACCATCCTGGTTGAAAAAAACCCGAACCCCATGATCGCGAATTTTAACCTGTCCCCTGCATGCGCAGGCTTTATCGCTACAAGAATCAAGGTTGGAGAACCTTCGTACATTACTGCAATTGTTAAATCGGAAGGAAAATTATTCAGTACAAAAAAATTCGTGGAAGTTATAAAAGGAGGCTGTGGTTAGTGGCTGCCGGGATCAGAATAAGAACATCAACAAAAGATGGCCTGACCACGGTACAAGCCATTCTCAAACATCCCATGGACACCGGCCATAGCCGTGATCCCGAAACCGGCGAGATGATTCCGGCTTTTTTTATTGAGGCTGTGACGATACATCATGGCGAAAAATTAATCATGACGTGTGACTGGAGCCGTGCCGTTTCAAAAAATCCGTACTTGTCATTTACCTTTGAAGGTGCAAAAACTGGAGATACCGTCCGCATCAGTTGGCAAGACAGTAGTGGAAACACTGAATCAAAAGAAGCCGTGATACAATAGCAGCAATAGTATTGCTAATGTATTCCCTAATCCCGGAATTTCTCACTAACATGCGCGCTGTTGTAATTTTCTTCATCCTTATTTCGCTCGTCATTGCTATGGGCCCATTACTGGCCTACCCGGTTCATCTGGTTATTGAAGATTTCGTTAAATTACCTTTTCATAAATTAATTACCCACGTAACCTTGATTCTTGGACTGGTTTTCAGCGGCTTCTATTTAAAAATTAACCAGATGTATTCCCGCCAGGCATTTGGTTTTAGTGGCTCATTAAGTAATTTTTTGAAACATATGTTGCAAGGAATTATTGCTGGAATTCTAATTTTCGCGTTCCTTCAATTAATTTTTATCCTGTTGGGTATTCACCAGATAAAACCGAATCTTGATTATTTTTGGTTAAATTTGTTTTTAATTTTTTTCAAAGCAATTTTAGCCGGGCTATTGGTAGGATTTATAGAAGAAAGTATTTTTCGCGGCGCCTTGTTTAGCGGCTTATATAAAAAAACCAGTGCCTTGATTGCTGTATCACTCACCAGCCTGGTTTACGCAGCGGTGCATTTTCTCAAATACAGAGCTTTGCCAGAAGGCACAGAAATTACCTGGCTAACAGGGCTGGAAATGTTGCCTGATGCATTTTTCAAGCTTTCTTATCCAAACATTATCGATCACTTTCTTACCTTGCTTACCCTGGGCATCCTTTTAGCAATGATACGCATCCGCAATGGCAATATCGCCATGTGTATCGGTGTCCACGCCGGCATCGTTATGACGATGAAAGTAACGGGCAGATTCAGCGACTATACACCTGGTAGTCAATTCGATTTTTTGGTCAACTGGGTTGACCATACGCTGGGGTATTTATCCTTCGCCTGGCTCCTGATTTTAGCCATCGTTTACTGGCGGATATTTCTATCCAAACAAAATCAGACACATTAAATTACAGGGCAGGGGGAAATGGTGGGTCGTGCGCGATTCGAACGCGCGACCATCGCATTAAAAGTGCGGTGCTCTACCAACTGAGCTAACGACCCCTTGTTTTAAACCAAGATCCTGATGCAGAACGAAGCGGCGATGATACCGAAGATTTCGTAGATGGCAATACGGACCTTGATATTTTCACCATTTACCACCGATATAAATAATGAAAATCGTGTAAATTCCAACATAAGACTTGATTTTATCTACACTGCACCCTATTTTTCGCCATTTTAAGAGTTTATGAGGATTTTTTGTGCCAATTTACGAATACCAATGTGAACACTGCGAACACAGAATGGAAGCGATTCATAAGGTTAGTGACGCGCCGCTGAAACAATGCCCCGAATGTAAACAGGAAACACTACGCAAACTTGTGTCTGCCGCCGCCTTTAAATTGACTGGGACGGGCTGGTACGAGACTGATTTCAAAGACAAGAAACCCAAAACAAAAGAAAATAAGAACAAAGAGGACAGAAAAGTAGCCAACAATAAAGACGGCGACAAAACAGAAAAGTCCAAAACAGAGACAAGCGAGAAATCCGAGTCAAAGGCTAGCAACACAAAAAAGAAAGAAACTACAACGACAAATCCAGATTAAACAGATCACCGATTAAATGCGACTATTACGCAAATACCTTATCGCAGGACTACTGGTCTGGTTACCACTGGCCGCAACCGTCGTTGTGATCAAACTGCTGATCGACCTGCTTGATAAGACGATCCTGCTTTTTCCGCCAGAATGGCGACCGGAAACACTCTTTGGTTTCTCTATCCCGGGGTTTGGCATCGTCATCGGTGTCTCGATTTTGATATTAACGGGTGCGTTTGCCGCCAACCTGTTTGGGCGAAAATTGGTTGGTTTTTGGGAAGCTGTGCTTGGGCGTATTCCGTTGGTTCGCACGATATACAGCAGTGTCAAACAGGTGCTCGAAACCCTGTTCACCTCAAATAGCGAGTCTTTCAGGCGTGTCGTACTCATAGAATACCCTCGCAAGGGCATATGGAGTTTGGGCTTTCAAACCAATGAAGCACTCGCTGCGGCCAGAGAAGCTTCGGACAAAGATCTTGTCTCAGTTTTTGTCCCGACTACACCCAACCCGACCTCAGGATTTATCATCATGCTGCCTTCCGAAGATATCACCCAACTGGATATATCGGTGGAAGATGGCTTTAAATTCATTATTTCAATGGGGGTGATTGTACCCGAAGGATCCAAAACAGATTTTTCCCAAAAAACAGGCTGAAAAAGGTAAGAATCAGGCCTTAGTGCTCCGTCCAGTTGATATTGTCGGATTCAGTTAGCTTGTCAGTGTTCATGGCAAGGCGTTCCTCGCCCCCTTATACAAACACTTATCAGGCGACAGACTTGCGTAAAATCCCGTCGATCCGTAAGATGCCCTGCTCTGTGCTCAAGGCATTGAATCGAGGGCATCCTTACAAGCATTTTTACCAAGTATATTTCAGGAAATATATTAGTATGCGTAGTCATTATTGTGGTCAATTAAACACGTCTTTACTCGATCAGGAGATTACTCTCTGCGGCTGGGTAAACCGTCGCCGTGACCATGGTGGTGTGATTTTTATCGACCTGCGCGATCGTGAAGGACTGGCACAAATTGTGTTTGATCCTGACCGCGCCGAGTCTTTTGCCATTGCTGATGCCGTACGTAATGAATATGTCTTAATGATCACCGGTAAAGTCCGCAATCGCCCCGAAGGCACAATCAACCCCGATTTACCTACTGGTGAAGTCGAAGTGCTTGCTTACGAGATCGAAATACTCAATGCAGCCAAGACACCGCCTTTTCAACTAGACGATGACAACGTTCATGAAGATGTAAAACTAAAATATCGTTATGTTGATTTGCGCAGAGACGAGATGCAAAGAAACATGAAATTACGCGCTGCGATTACCAGGGGTATGCGCAGTTTTCTTGACGACAATGGCTTTCTGGAAATTGAAACACCGATGCTGACGCGTGCAACTCCTGAAGGTGCGCGGGATTATCTGGTGCCTAGTCGTACATACCCAGGTGAATTTTTTGCCTTGCCGCAATCACCACAATTATTTAAACAATTATTGATGATGTCTGGTATGGATCGTTATTATCAGATCGTGCGTTGTTTCCGCGATGAAGATTTACGTGCAGACAGACAACCAGAATTTACCCAGCTTGATATCGAAACTTCTTTTATGGATGAAGAAGCCATCATGGCCATTATGGAAGAAATGATGACTACCTTATTTAAAGATGCGCTGAATGTTGATCTGCCCTCGCCTTTCCCGCGCATCAAATATGCCGAAGCCCTGCAACGCTTCGGTACCGACCGTCCTGATTTTCGTAACCCATTAGAACTGATAGATGTTTCTGATGTCATGGCTGAGGTTGAATTCAAGGTCTTTTCAGGCCCGGCAAAAATGGATAATGGTCGTGTCGCTGCGTTGAGATTGCCTGCGGGCAGTGAACTATCGCGTAAAGATATAGACAGCTACACTGATTTTGTCGCCAACTACGGTGCCAAAGGTCTTGCCTATATTAAGGTCAACGATGTGGCTGCCGGAACAGAGGGTTTGCAATCTCCAATATTAAAATTCCTGCCCGATAATGTAGTCGCAACCATCATGGAACGCACACAAGCAGCGAATGGTGACCTGATTTTCTTCGGCGCGGATAAAACCAGGATTGTAAATGATGCACTGGGCGCACTACGGGACAAACTGGCACAGGATAGAGATTTGTTTAAAAGTGAGTGGCAACCAGTTTGGGTGGTTGACTTCCCAATGTTCGATTATAACGAAGATGAGAAACGCTGGGATGCACTACATCACCCATTCACAGCGCCTTATGTTGCGGAGGTCTCCGAACTTGAAGCCGATCCGGGTAATGCCCTGTCACGTGCATACGACCTGGTCTTGAATGGTACTGAGCTAGGTGGTGGTTCAATTCGTATCCATACACCTGAAATGCAAAGGAGCGTATTGAAACTTCTTGGCATTGATGATCAGGAAGCTGAAGATAAATTCGGCTTCCTCATAAACGCATTGGATTACGGTTGCCCCCCACATGGTGGCATTGCCTTTGGTCTGGATCGATTGATCATGCTCATGGTCGGTGCCGATTCGATACGCGACGTCATCGCCTTTCCAAAGACACAAACAGCAGCTTGTCTACTGACCGAAGCACCCACACCTGCATCACCAAAACAGCTAAAAGAACTGGGTATCAAACTGGCAAAACCCGCCAAAAAGAAGAAGCAAAACCTGAATCAGAATCAGAATAGATACTATACTTCAGACAGATAGCATTGGTTTGATAGATTGAGTTATGACAACAGTATTTCCTTCAGCAGAAATTTGCACACTCAAGCGTGAAGAAATTCCCGAGACGGTCACTGAAGAATACAGTGATGCAGAACGTGACGAGCTCAAATCACGTATCAAACAATTACTCAAAGAACAAAATGCCGTGATGGTGGCACATTATTACACCGATCCTGATTTACAACTCATTGCTGACGCCACTGTTGGCTATGTTTCTGATTCTCTGGACATGGCACGTTTCGGCAATGAATCAGAAGCCGATACTCTGGTTGTCTGTGGCGTTAAATTCATGGGCGAAACCGCCAAGATACTCAATCCTGAAAAACGTATATTGATGCCGGATCTAAATGCCGATTGCTCATTAGACATAGGCTGCCCCATTGATGCATTCAGTGAATTTTGTGATCAACACCCTGAAAGAACCGTGGTCGTCTACGCCAATACCAGTGCCGCAGTGAAAGCTCGCTCTGATTGGGTCGTGACCTCTGGCAGCGCGCTGGACATCATTAATCACCTGCAGGCAAAAGGTGAGAAATTTATCTGGGCACCAGACAAATACCTGGGTGATTATATTCAGAAACAAACTGGCGCAGATATGTTGTTATGGCAAGGCGCGTGTATCGTCCATGAAGAATTCAAAGGCATCGAACTTGCGGAGCTCAAAAAGCAACACCCCGATGCCAAAGTGTTAGTGCATCCAGAATCACCTGCATCCGTCATCGAACTTGCCGATATCGTCAGTTCAACAACGGGCATCATCAAAGCTGCCAAAGAACTGGATGCCAAAGAGTTTATCGTCGCCACCGATAAAGGCATCTTCCACAAGATGCAAGAAGCTGCACCGGATAAAATATTTATCGAAGCACCCACCAGCGGCAAAGGCGCCACCTGCGTCAGTTGTGCTCACTGTCCATGGATGGCCATGAACAGCCTTAGAAAAGTAGTTGAGTGTCTGGAAACAGGTAGTGGTGAGATATATATCGATCCAGAACTCGGCAAACGAGCCAGAGTGCCGATTCAGCGTTTGCTTGATTTTGCCAAGGAGCATGGTCAGAAGGTGCTTTTGAGTAGTGATGCTTGAGTATTTATTTAGTTTTGATTCTGCCTTCAACCGGCGGGTGCACTGCTCCTTCGCATCCATGCGATCGCAGCATAAGTACATCCATGTACAAAACT
>CAZDFI010000037.1:12421-22433 GCA_964504725.1 uncultured Enterobacteriaceae bacterium | reverse complement strand
GTACCGTATGTCACGGGCGCATGGACGCGCAGGAGTGACCATGTACAGGATGTACCGTATGTCACGGGCGCATGGACGCGCAGGAGTGACCATGTACAGGATGTACCGTATGTCACGGGCGCATGGACGCGCAGGAGTGACCATGTACAGGATGTACCGTATGTCACGGGCGCATGGACGCGCAGGAGTGACCATGTACAGGATGTACCGTATGTCACGGGCGCATGGACGCGCAGGAGTGACCATGTACAGGATGTACCGTATGTCACGGGCGCATGGACGCGCAGGAGTGACCATGTACAGGATGTACAGGCAGTCCGAAAGCAGTTTTGTTAAGATACCTGAAACTATTTAATCTGGATTTGGATAAATGCTCAGATCGGTCCTAATGATATGAAATCAATACGTAGTGCATTATCTGTAATTTTTGGCGTATTGATTCTAACGATTAGCATCAGCGCAGAGAGTGCTGGGCTGAATGATTTACCCAAGACTGTTCAGAAGATATTCAAGAACTATAAACTCCCTGCAGATTCTTTAAGTTTATTCATCAAAGAGATTGATGCGCAACAGCCTTTAATTGTGCTGAAAGGTAACACGCCACGCAATCCTGCATCCAGTATTAAAGTAATCACTACTTTCGCTGCACTTGAGCTACTTGGCCCTACCTATACCTGGCAGACAAATTTTTATCTGGATGGAACACTTACTGACGGCACACTCGATGGTAATTTAATCATGCAGGGTGGCGGTGACCCGTTTCTGGTCAGAGAAGCCTTTTGGCATATTTTATTTACCTTGCAGGCGAAAGGTTTGAAACACATCAAAGGTGATTTTTTGATTGATGACGGAGAGTTCGAAGACGAGACAGGATCACCCGGGGACTTTGATAAAAGACCATACCGGGCATACAACGTGTTTCCTGATGCAGCACTGGTTAATTTTCAGGCACATCAATTTAATTTCGTACCACAAAAAAATGGTTTGCATATCTAT
Source organism: uncultured Enterobacteriaceae bacterium (assembly GCA_964504725.1). Taxonomy (GTDB): domain Bacteria; phylum Pseudomonadota; class Gammaproteobacteria; order Eutrophobiales; family Eutrophobiaceae; genus SMWN01. Next base: position 21,437 of record CAZDFI010000037.1, on the reverse strand, counting down.
GCTGATCCCCCGGCAGCAACGATGAAAATAATCAACAAAGTGAAATTAATCAAAGGACGATGCAGAGGTAAGTACCAACATCTGAAACATAATATTAGCAGACAAGGAGACAATACTGTTGTAACGTTTTCAGGAGATTATCCTCGCTCCTGCGGTGATCAGCATTTATTGCGTACCATGGTGCCAAATGATCAATACATCTATGGGGTATTTAAATCACTTTGGGAAAATATGGGAGGAACCATTACAGGGAAGGTTGGGAAAACCAGTATCAATGGGAAAAAACCTTTCTACGTGGCGACATCAAAACCATTGAGTGAAATTATTACCTATATCAACAAGTACAGTAATAATGTGATGGCGAGACAGTTGCTATTGACGATTGGAAAAGAGAAACTGGAATCCAAAAACAAGGAAGGTAAGGGAAGTAAAATATTGGGCCGGCAAGCGATAAAGGAATGGTTGCTGACTATCGGCATACCGGCACCAGAATTAGTACTAGATAATGGTTCTGGCTTGTCGCGAAAGGCAAGAGTCTCTGTAGCAACTATGGGTAAATTGTTAGAGCACGCTTATCATAGTTCTTACCAGCCAGAGTTTATGGCTTCATTACCCATGCTAGGTGTGGATGGGACGGCACGTAAACGTTTAAATGGAAATATTCCTGCGGGTAAAATAAGAATTAAAACAGGTTTATTAAATAACGTAAGAGCAATGGCGGGTTACGTGTCTAGTGCCAGTGGTAAGCATTATGTGATTGTTGCCTTACAGAATTATCCTGGGATTCAGAATGGGATTGGCACACAGGTGCAGGATGAGATTTTGAAGTGGTTGTATAAGCAGTAGGGTTCTATCGTCATACCGGCCCTTCGACTACATGGATGTAGTCGGTAGAGCGACGCAGGAAGCCAAAGTCGAGAGCCGGTATCCAGTCAACAACCGTCATTCCCGTGCAAACGGGAATCCACTGTTTTTTTAGACTTGATTTCGCCTTTGAGCGGCGAGTACCTTCTTTTTGCATGCCCAAAAAGAAGGTACGAAGGTCTCTCCTGTGCATCCATGCACCCGAGACATTCGTGCATCCTGCACATCAAAAAGACACCCCGATATCATATCCCCAAAAAAACACTTGGGGATTCCCTCACATCTGAATGATTTCTTAAGGTCGCGTAAACAAGACTCCTCGACTCTGTCTCCTGATTCGTTCTACCTCCTGCATCCATGCAGTCGTGTCTTGGTCACGCTCATTTGAACGTCCTGTTCAAATGCCCTTAAAATCATTCAGCTGTTCACAAAGTACTTCCATGTACTTTGCCACTTCGTGGCGGACTATGTCCGTGCAAATCGTCTATCCTGACGATTTGTCGGTACGATATAAGGGGATAAAAATAACGCCTCACATCACTGGCAGCAAAAAACAGAGCGACGAGGTGCGGCGCTTATTGCTGTCCAAGTGCATGTGATTGTTAGCTCTCAATTTCAATATACTCAGACGGCATGTAATGAATTTCCTGAAGCTCATTTGTAACTCCCATTGAGTCATAGAGAGTAAATTTTCCTTGCAATAAAAAGAAATCAGGATTCAAATTAGCCCTGACCGCATCCGAGAATTCATTTAGTGCGACAACAATATTCGCTAAGAGATTAGCTGCAGTTTGCTCCCATTTCTTAGATCTATCAGCATACTTATCGAAATCTTCACGCCAAGTTTTCTTCCAATGCTTATCCTCAACCCACACATTATCATCTCGTAAATAACTCAAGGAAATAAAGTGCTTGATATACGCGTCGACACGTTCAGCAAGATTCTTTATAGCTAATTCTAATTCAACTTTGTCGCCTGGCCAGATAGTCTTGAATACATCTTTTCCAAATATCCCTGCTCCCTCTACAAAATCATTGAATAGCAATCCCCGGATCGCATGATCACTTATCGCCTCCCAATTGTTTAGATAGAGGTTATCAGATGCTGAGTTTACGAGTTGCGAATAAAGTACATCAGAACGAGATAGATTAATTTCTGTTAATTGAGTTTCCACCCATATTTCGTGATCAGCTTTAATTTGATGCAGTTTTTCAATAGACCAGCTATCAGGATCTTGATCGATAGTAGTATGATGATTAGCGCAGAGTAAAATGAGGTTTGGATAACGATTACGATCTTTTTCGCTTAGGTCACTTTTCCCTCTTGGCCCTCCCTCACTCTCCGCTACTATGTGGCAGTTTTCGCCAAGAAGGATCGCCTTCGATGGCACTGCTTCTGATGCATCTGCAACCAATTGCTTTCTACACTCCGCCATGGAGCACCTTCCAGCGGCTTTTCCCCATAATATTTTTAGATCTTTTTGCTGAAATGCCACGAGACGTTCCCTTGAGAGCTAACGACCAAGCTGTGCGGAGCTAACGAAGCGCAGCGTTATTTGCGTCCGAACGAACGCCTTGTTATGTGTCATTTTCTCAACACGGATTTATTAACTGGTATATCAGCTAACTTGTAATCGAATAATATCTTCTGCACAATCTCTTTAAACCAACTATCAGACTCTGGGCCAACTATAACTTCTTTAACCAAAGTCTTGAAATCAATATTAACTTTAGTTCCTGGGCTTAATTCAACATTTTCTTGAACATTCCATAGGTATGGTTCGTTTTTATCAAACAACTCCGTATCACCATCATCTTGTATGATGCACCTAATTTCATGTTCATCTTTATAATAAGGTGTTTTATGTAAAAATAAATTAAAATAGTTTGATTCACTAATTTCTTCTTTCTCATAATCTATATACTGAATCTCGCCAATATAGACACTATAATCTCTATAATCACCAAATGACTTTTTCAATGAGCCTACATCTGATTTAACTGCGACACAATTTTTCCCTTTGCCATACACCTTCCACATTGCATGCGATTCATAATTGAATTTATTCCAACAATTAACAAGTGTATTGAATCTAATTACTTCTTGAATATCTCTATGCGACTCAACTGCTCTTTTGATTTCGTCCGGTTTTAGCTCTATTCCACCATACAAACTCGATATCAAATCTTCGGCGCTAATGCCTAAATTCGGATTAGGTAATTGTCCTTCATACGGATCAATATCTTTTAAAATATTACCTCTTACAAACCATAATGAATTAGTCATTAACATAGAAATAAACTGTTCAACACTCATATAGCGCCAAATATTTACATTGTCATCTGGCAATGTAAATATTGGATGTTCACTATAAGCTGTACCAGGATGATCATCTGGAACGTTTTTAGGTGGCGGGTCTAAAATTACATTTCCATCATCAAGCCATTCCAATACTGCTCTGTAATGCCTATTGTCTGTGTCCATAGGTACTGAAGCTTCACTTCCACCTGATATTTTCACTTGCAGTGTATTGCTACTTCTGCCTCTATTCTTTTGAACAGAAATTATATTATCTTTATTGATTTCCATTCTTCCTATGGCGAATAACGTCTAAGCTGTGCGGGGCGAACGTAGCGCAGCGTAGAAAGCATCCGCACGAGCGCCTTGTTAGGAGTTAACTTGCTTGATTCCATCTGGTTCTACTCCAAATAACTCACATAATTTTAAATGGTGTTGTTCATGAGTTTGAGAGAACAACAATCTATCTGGCTTAAATTCGTCAATCCAGATATATAAATGAATTCTTTCTTTCCTTTCCTTTATTCTGCCTTCGGAAAATTGAGTGCAAATCGGGTGCGTAGTGCCATCATCCGAATAAAAATTCCCAGTTAAGACTGCTAATAAATCTAGAAATCCACAATTTTCATCTTTATTCACCATAGCTAGAACATTTGGGAATACTTGATGAGGATTAACTGCATCAAATTGCTTTGAGGCTTGATAGACGTCACTAGTTAAACGATTAAATATTGGGTCGTTGCGTAGCCCACCAGCGATACACCCGACATGTACTTTTTCAATTTGTTCGTTTAACCATGAATCTTTTTTGCTCGTTTTTACCTCGCAATACAATTCAAATTCGCCATTTCTAGACACACGAAAATCTGGGGTTTTCGACTTACGCATTTCTTGCTTGGAGAATCGAGAACAAGATAAGTCCTTATCATTAAGGTATTTCTCTGCCAGTAATTCTCCCTCATCCACGATTAACTCCTAACTAGGGTTTAAGGGACACTTTGTCTGCTAAAGTATTATAGGTATATTGAAAAGAATTCATTAAAACCCTCCATGTTTCAATTAGACGGGAATGAATGTCAGTCTAGTCCCCAATATCCAAACTGTCTACTTTGTCAGTGACGCAATTTACATTCATTTTAATTTTTCTTGAAGCATCTGGTTGACCTGTTGTGGGTTGGCCTTGCCTTTGGATTGCTTCATGATTTGGCCGACGAAGAAACCAATCAACTTGCCTTGTTTCTCCGGGGGCGCCTCTTGATATTGTTTTACTTGATCAGGGTTGGCAGCAATCACATCATCAACTAATTTTTCAATAGCACCTGTGTCTGTAACTTGTTTCAGGCCTTTGTTTTTAATGATTTCATCGGCACTGCCTTCTCCATTACACATGGCTTCGAATACTTGTTTGGCAATGTTACTGGAGATGGTGTTGTCTTTGATGCGTTTGACCATGCCGCCTAATTTTTCTGCACTCACGGGACTCTGGGTAATGTCTGTATTACTTTTATTTAAGAGGGCTGATAATTCACCCATGACCCAGTTGGCACTCAACTTTGCTTCGCCATCGGCGGCTTTAACAACAGTCTCAAAATACTCTGCCTGATCTCGGCTGGCGGTTAAAACATTACTGTCATATTCTGACAGGCCAAATTCGTTGATGAATCTTTCACGTTTAGCATCCGGTAATTCTGGCAGTTCTTTTCTTATAGCCTCAATGGTTTCCTGATCTATGTGAACAGGCAGTAAATCTGGATCGGGAAAGTAACGGTAGTCGTTCGCTTCCTCCTTGCTGCGCATAGTTCTTGTTTCATTATTCTTCGGATCATACAAACGTGTTTCCTGAACGACAGTGCCACCAGACTCGATGACTTCGATCTGTCGTTCAATCTCAAATTCAATTGCCTGTTCAATAAATTTAAAAGAGTTTAGATTTTTAAGTTCTGTGCGCGTTCCTAATTCTTCCTGTCCTTTAGGTCGGACAGAGACATTGGCATCACAGCGAAATGATCCTTCTTGCATATTGCCATCACATATCTTTAGATAGCGAACAATGGAATGAATCTTTTTCAGATAGGCAATGGCTTCTTCAGAGGAACGCATATCGGGTTCCGAGACAATTTCTATTAATGGTGTTCCGGCACGATTCAGATCGACGCCAGTATTATCAAAGAAGCCATCATGGACGGATTTTCCTGCATCCTCTTCCAGATGGGCTCGCGTGATACCAATGGTCTTTTTACTACCATCGGCTAATTGAATTTCAATGTCGCCATTACCGACAATGGGTAATTCAAACTGGCTGATTTGATAGCCTTTTGGCAGATCCGGGTAGAAATAATTCTTGCGTGCAAAGACTGATTTATCAGCAATATGGGCATCCACCGCCAATCCGAACTTGATGGCCATCTCAACGGCTTGTTGGTTGAGAACGGGCAAAACACCCGGTAGGCCTAGATCCACAGCACAAGCCTGGGTATTGGGTTCGGCACCATAAGTTATTGAAGCACCTGAAAAAATCTTACTTTTGGTGGCTAGTTGGGCATGTATCTCAAGCCCGATAACTGTCTCCCATTCCATTATTCAAATCCCTCGGGTGATCGTTGGTGCCAATCGGTCACCTGCTGGAATTGATGTGCAATGTTCAGTAATTTAGATTCAGCGAAATAATTACCAATGATTTGCATACCCACGGGGAGTTTATTTGCAAAACCAGCAGGGATGGAGATGGCAGGAAGTCCTGCCAAATTCACCGACACGGTATAAATATCTGATAGATACATGCTGATAGGGTCATCCATTAATTCATTGAGCTTAAAAGCAGGTTGTGGTGCTGTTGGACCAATAATGACATCGACAGTTTCCAGTGCGTTACGAAAATCATCGCGAATCAATCGGCGAATCTTCTGCGCTTTTAAATAATAAGCATCGTAATAACCGGCAGACAAAACATAAGTGCCAGTGATGATGCGTCTTTTCACTTCCGTATCAAAACCTTCAGCACGTGAACGCAAATAGAGATCAGTCAAGTCCCTGGGGTCATCACAGCGGTGACCAAACCGTACACCATCAAAACGTGCCAGATTCGATGAACATTCTGCTGATGCGATCACATAATAGGCCGGAATTGATAAATTTGAATTCGGTAATTCAATTTCCTTAATCGTTGCACCCAAAATTTCCAGTTCTTTGACGCCTGCCTGAATAATGATCTCGATACTCGAATCAAGTTTGTCATCAAAATATTCTTTGGGCAGGCCAATGGTTATTCCATCAAGATTTTCATTGAGATTCGCAGTGTAATCATCAACATCTTCCTGAGCTGATGTTGAGTCGCGCTCGTCAAAGCCAGCCATGGCATTTAACATGATGGCGGCATCTTCTGCCGTTCGTGTCATTGGGCCACCCTGATCCAGGCTCGAGGCATAAGCAATCATGCCATAGCGTGAAACCCTGCCATAGGTGGGTTTCAGGCCGGTGATCCCGCATAAGGAAGCGGGTTGTCTGATGGAACCACCGGTATCTGTTCCTGTCGCAACCGGCGCGAGTTTGGCGGCGACCACGGCAGCTGATCCTCCAGAAGAACCTCCAGGAACACGCTCGGTATCCCAGGGATTTTTGACGGCTCCATAAAAACTGGTCTCACTTGAGGAACCCATGGCAAATTCGTCCATGTTGGTTTTGCCCAATGTGATCATGCCTGCCTCATTCAAAAGAGAAACGACAGTCGCATCATAAGGTGCAATAAAATTATCCAGCATCTTTGAGCCACAGCTGGTTTTTGTGCCGTTGGTACAAAAGATATCTTTATGGGCCAGGGGGACTCCTGTGAGCGGACCTGAGTCACCCATTTGTATTTTTTTGTCTGCCGATTTGGCTTGAGCAATCGCTTTCTCAGGCATCAAAGTAATCAGGCAGTTCAAATCTGCATTGTATGAGTCACATCGCTGCAGATAGGATGACACGAGTTCTTCACTGCTGAATTCTTTATTTTGTAATGCCTTAGAGAGTTCTTTTATTGTTTTTTTATACATGATTACAAGTTTTTGTAGATTAAATATTGATCACAGGTCGACCGAGAAGACTAATTCGGAGATCATGGTTCTGGTGCGAATTTAATGGTCTGCTTGTTTGTCTTTATTATTCGATCACCTTGGGAACGAGGTAATGACCATTATCTACAGCAGGCGCAATTTCCTGAAAATGTGCCCGCTGGTCGATTTCAGTGACTTTATCTTCCCTGAGTCTGGCAGTGATCTCCAACGAGTGCGACATTGGTTCGATATTATCTGTGTTGACGCTGTTCATTTTCTCTACCAGATCCAGGATATTGGATACATCGTGTATATAATTTGGTATATCCGCCTCCGAAATGGAAAGGCGCGCCAACCAGGCGATTTTATCGATATCAGATTTATCTAGAGACATTCAAGATCCTGCCATTAATTTGTTGAAAACTAAAAATTTATCACATTCTATCACTTGCCCAAAGCGATACTCGTTGATACAGTTACCCGATTAAGCAGGAAGATTCTGCAGGAACCTGAAATCACCTATGAAAATCCAAAAAATGAGTACAATAAGCACCTTGGGTGACCCTATATCAAACAGCGTGGTGCCTGTTTCCGGGCGAAGAGTAACAGGTTTTTTCCACCCAAAACGCATCGTTTATAATATAACCGTAAAGTAAATCAAAGTAATCCATGATTAATAAAATTAGAGGCCTGTTTTCTAACGATCTGTCGATTGATTTGGGCACAGCAAACACACTTATTTATGTCCGTGGTAAGGGCATTGTCTTGAACGAACCTTCCGTTGTCGCCATACGAAATGATGGTGATAAGATAAATTCCAAGTCGATAATGGCTGTAGGTGCTGAAGCAAAGAAGATGTTGGGCAGGACGCCTGGGCATATCACTGCGATTCGGCCATTGAAAGATGGTGTGATTGCTGATTTTACGGTGACGGAAAAAATGCTCCAGTATTTTATTCACCGTGCTCACGGGGCAACCATGTTCAAGCCAAGTCCCAGAGTACTGGTCGCTGTACCATGTGGTTCGACGCAAGTAGAAAGGCGTGCCATTCGTGAATCTGCGAGTGGTGCAGGCGCCAGGACAGTGCATTTAATTGAAGAGCCCATGGCCGCAGCAATTGGTGCGGGAATGCCGGTGAGTGACCCAAGAGGCTCCATGGTGCTCGATGTCGGAGGTGGCACGACCGAGGTTGCAGTGATTTCCCTGAACGGAATTGTTTATGCTGATTCAGTACGTATTGGCGGGGATAGATTTGATGAGGCGATCATTAATTATATTCGTCGAAATTATGGTAGCTTAATCGGCGAATCTACCGCAGAACGAATCAAGCACGAAATTGGTTGCGCCTATCCAGGTAGCGAAGTGAAAGAATTGGAAGTTCGTGGCCGTAATCTTGCGGAAGGTATTCCCCGGAGTTTTACGTTGAATAGCAACGAAATTCTTGAGGCTTTACAAGAGCCATTATCAGGTATTGTGGGTACAGTCAAAAACGCGCTGGAAAAAACACCACCGGAACTTGGATCTGATGTTGCTGAAGTGGGTCTTGTGCTAACAGGAGGAGGCGCGCTGCTGACTGATCTGGACCGTCTGTTGATGGAAGAAACTGGTTTACCGGTGATTATTGCAGAAGATCCATTGACCTGTGTAGCCAGGGGGGGTGGTCGTTACCTTGAAATGGTAGAAGAATACGGTAACGATATCCTGGCTATTGAATAGCCTGATTTTATCTCTAAATAAGGAGACAGACGATTAGTACGCTGTTTCTAAAGGGTCCTTCAGCTAATGTACGCATTGTTGCGTTCATATTGGCCTCATTAATCAT
>CAZDFI010000037.1:752-12411 GCA_964504725.1 uncultured Enterobacteriaceae bacterium | reverse complement strand
CATCGACAAGGTCACCTGGAAAAGGTGCGTTCGGCACTTTCTGTATTTGTTTATCCTCTGCAATACACTGCCAATCTTCCTGTCATGGCCACAGACTGGGTATCAGAGGCATTCGTGACACGCGCTAGTCTAATGGAAGAAAATGCTCGGTTACGTGATGAACAACTGGTGCTAAGTTCGAAAGTACAGAAAGTTGAAATACTCAAGGCAGAGAATGAACGTCTTAGAGAAATGCTGCAATCTTCAGAGAAGCTGGATGAGCGAGTCTTGATTGCAGAATTACTGGCCATTGATTTACAACCATTCAGGCATCAGATTGTGATTAACAAAGGTCAGCGTGAAGGTGTGTATGACGGACAGCCTATTGTTGATGCCAATGGTGTGATGGGGCAGATAGTTCACGTAGGCCCATTTTCCAGTACAGTCCTTTTGTTGACTGATCCCTCACATGCAATTCCGGTTCAAATCAATCGTAACGGCCTAAGATCGGTTGCTGTGGGTACCGGGCAAAGTCATATTTTACAACTGGAACATTTACCCAATAACGTCGATATCAGAGAAGGTGATTTTGTGGTCTCTTCGGGGTTGGGCAGCAGATTCCCTTCGGGATATCCCGTGGGCGTTGTCTATAACATCAGTCGCGTCCCAGGAGAGCCTTTCGCCAAGGTAACGATAATCCCCAGTGCACAACTTGAGAAGAGTAGAGAGGTTCTGTTGGTGTGGCCAAAAGCGGGCCTCGAGTCATCACCAGGTTTCGAATTGCTTCCAGGTGATACGGATACTTCAGCGGAGTTATGATGTTAAACAAAAACACAGGCGGCTGGATCATATTCATAAGCATATTGATAGCCTTTCTATTAACGGCTTTACCCTTACCTGCGTGGGTCAATCATTGGCGGCCTGCCTGGGTAGCGATGGTACTTATATACTGGTGTATGGCACTACCTGGCAGGATTGGCATTGGGATTGCCTGGTGCCTGGGACTTCTGCTTGATGTGCAGCAGGGTGCCTTACTGGGACAAAATGCCCTGGGTCTGGCACTGATTGCTTACTTTGTTATTCAGATCCACCAACGCTTTCGACTGTTTCCATTGATCCAGCAATCTTGCCTGATTGGTTTCATGATTATATTTTATTTGCTTATCGCTTCATGGGTAAGCGGTATCATGGGCATACCGCCCCAATCATGGACATATTGGATGCCCGCTTTCACGAGTATGATTTTGTGGCCCTGGCTGTTTGTTATCCTCAGGGACATCCGTCGTAAATATAACGTGACCTGATAACCATAACGGGTATGGGGCTAAAATTCACACTTAAAGACATCGAGGAAGAATCACGTCTCGTCCATCTTCGCGTTTATACTGCAGTAGCAATTATTATATTGTTAGTCATGGTGCTGATTTTACGTTTGTTTTATCTGCAAGTCGTTCGACACGATCATTTTATTACTTTATCCCAGAGTAACAGAGTCAAGGTCTTACCGATCCCACCAATCCGGGGTCTGATATTCAGTCGTGACAATATTCTGGTCGCAGATAATCAGCCATCCTTTAGTCTTGAACTGATCCCTGAGCAAATAGAGAGTCTGGATAACACAATAGCCCAGCTTTCCGGATTGATTGATATCGATGAAGAAAGTGTCAGCCGTTTTAAGAAGATACGCAGCGGGAAAAGGCGTTTCGAGAGTATCCCGCTTAAATTTAAGCTGACAGAGGATGAAGTTGCTCGTTTCTCTGTAGAGCGACATAAATTTCCTGGTGTTAAGGTGATTGCACGTCCCTATCGTCACTATCCTGAAAAAACAGGATTGGTACATGTCCTGGGCTATGTCAGTCGTATTGATGAGAAAGAATTGCAAGAGATTGATGAATCTGATTATCTGGGGACAAGCCATATTGGAAAACTGGGCGTTGAGAAAGCCTATGAAGAACTATTGCATGGTAGTGTCGGTCATCAGCAAGTCGAGGTAAATGCCCAGGGTCGTATCATTCGGGTGCTCGAGCGGACACCGCCAGAGCCGGGACAAAATATTCATTTAACACTTGATCATTCTCTTCAAACGGCCGCATCTAATATTATGTTGGGAAAACGCGGGTCTATTGTTGCGATAGATCCTGAGAATGGTGATATTCTGGCATTCGTCAGTTCACCTGCCTATGATCCTAATCCATTCGTGAATGGTATTGATTCAAAATCATATAATGCATTGCTCAATGCCAGGGACACACCACTTATCAATCGTGCACTTAATGGTAAATACCCTCCGGGTTCAACTGTTAAGCCTTTTTTAGCTGTCGCCGCACTTGCATTTGGTCTTAGAGATACAGAACAAACTACCTGGTGTAAGGGTTGGTATTCACTGAAGGGACATCAACATAGATACCGTGATTGGAAAAAAGGTGGGCATGGGCAGGTGAATTTAAATTATGCAATCATGCAATCCTGTGATGTCTATTTTTATACTCTGGCACACGATCTCGGTATTACCAAACTGAACAAGGCATTAACAAATTTTGGCTATGGTCTGAAAACAGGCATTGATATTGGTGGAGAATCAAGTGCACTGGTTCCCTCAATCGACTGGAAACGTGGTGCACTGAATCAACCCTGGTATCCTGGTGAGACATTAATCGCAGGCATTGGACAGGGTTACGTACTGGCGACACCACTGCAACTCGCCACAGCAACCGCTGCTTTGGCCAATCATGGGAAACGTGTTTATCCAAGATTAGTGTATAAAACCAGCGATCCAATATCAGGCGAATCGACACTGCTTCCTGTTCGGGCACCAGAGCATGTTGAAGGCTACAAAAAGGAACATTGGGATTTTGTCATACAAGCGATGCAAGATGTTGTTCACGGAGAAAGAGGTACGGCTAGGCGTAGTGGTGCAAATGCTGTTTATAAATTTGCTGGAAAGACAGGTACTGCCCAAGTCATTGGTATCGGGCAGGATGAAAAATACGACAAAAAGAATGTGCCAGAGCATTTGCGTGATCATGCATTATTTATCGCATTTGCTCCGGTCGAGGCACCAAAGATAGCGCTCGCTATTATTGTAGAAAATGGCGGTAGTGGATCATCAACAGCCGCGCCCATCGCAAGACAGTTGCTTGATAATTATTTACTGGATGAATCAGGTAAGCTCAAGTGATCCTGTTTGAACAACAATCTCTTTCCCAACGACTTCATATAGATGTGCCTTTATGTTTTGGATTACTTGTATTATGTGGTTTGGGATTGATGACCCTTTACAGTGCGAGTGGAGAAGATGTCAGTATCATCATCAGACAAGCAACACGAATGGCAGTTGCTTTTGTACTAATGTTTTTACTTGCACAAGTGTCGCCCGCTGCCATTCAAAGATGGTCTCCATGGATTTTTATCGTCGGCATTGGCATGCTTGTATCAGTGCTGCTGGTGGGTCATATTGGCAAGGGCGCACAGCGCTGGCTGGATCTGGGGTTTTTCAGATTTCAACCTTCTGAGATAATGAAATTGTCTGTGCCTATGGTCGTTGCATGGTATCTCGCCAATAAAACACTACCTCCAAATATCGGTAACATTTTTATTGTTGCCTTGATGGTTATTATTCCTGTTGGCTTAATTGCAAAACAACCTGATCTGGGCACTTCTTTACTGGTTGCAGCGGCAGGCCTCTCCGTATTGTTTATTTCTGGCATACGTTGGAGGCTTATTCTAATGTTTGGTGCTATCTCTGGTTTGTGTGCGCCTATACTATGGTATGTTATGCACGATTATCAAAAACGTCGTGTACTAACTTTGTTCAATCCGGAACAAGACCCTCTAGGTGCGGGTTATCATATTATTCAATCCATGATAGCGATAGGATCCGGTGGCATTTATGGTAAAGGCTGGTTAAATGGAACGCAATCCCATCTTGAATTTTTACCAGAGCGCTCGACCGATTTCATTTTTGCTGTCTATTGTGAAGAATTTGGTTTGATGGGGGTATTGCTTTTGCTTAGTATCTATCTATTTATCATTGGACGCGGCTTATATATTGCCGTAAATGCCCAACAGACATATGGGAAATTACTTGCAGCAGCACTAACATTAACATTTTTTGTCTACGTCTTTGTAAACATGAGTATGGTTATTGGTCAATTGCCTGTAGTGGGAGTGCCCTTGCCTTTGATTAGTCACGGAGGCACATCTATGGTTACATTAATGTTGGCATTCGGTATTCTTATGTCGATACAGACACATCGCAGAATACTCTCCAATTGATTAATCTAGAATAGGACATTAATCATAATGTTTTTTCAACCAGGAATATCTAGGTATAAGCTATTAAGAAGCAGTATATTTTTTATTTTATTTTTGCCAAATATTTGTTTAGCTAAATCACTGGATTCGAGCCAGGTAAATCAGTTTATTGATGAAATGGTGAGCAAACATGGGTTTGACACAAATGAGTTAAGAATATTATTTGCTGGAACAAAGTATTCAGAAAAAGTATTGCGGTCGATGTCACGACCGGCAGAAAGTCTGGCGTGGTATAAGTATCGTAAAATTTTCTTAAAAGATACTCGTATAGAAAAAGGAGTTGCTTTCTGGAGAAAACATGAAAAAACTTTGATCAGGGCTAACGATACCTATGGCGTCTCGCCACAAATAATTATTGCCATCATCGGTGTTGAGACACAATACGGTCAGCACAAAGGTAAAGATAACGTGATGGATTCCCTGGCAACTCTCGCTTTTCATTATCCAAAGCGCGCGAAATTTTTTCGTAGTGAGCTGGAGCAGTTCCTGTTATTAACCAGAGAACAGAATATTGATCCGCTGTCGTTAAAGGGATCCTATGCAGGCGCGATGGGTATTCCTCAATTTATTTCCAGCAGCTACCGGAACTATGCTGTAGATTTTGATAGTGATGGGAAAAAGGACTTGTGGCAAAATCCAGTCGATGCAATAGGTAGCGTTGCAAGTTATTTTAATCGACATGGCTGGCAAGCAGGGAAGTCTGTAACCTTCCCCGTCAAAGTTAACGGGGACAAGGTCAACGAAATCATAGATAGCGATCTTAAACCAAACATTAGAATAGATGAATTGAAAAAATATGGCGTAATATTTGAACAGGATATTCCGGTAACCGCCTTGATAAAGGTGATGAAATTTGAGCAAAAGGATCATGACGATTACTGGCTAGGACTACATAACTTTTATGTCATTACGCGCTATAATCACAGCGCATTGTATGCCATGGCCGTATATCAACTATCAGAAGAAATCAAAACAGAACACGAGAAAAGATCTACTGTTGAAAAATAGAACGAACAGTAAGGCATTTTATCGCCATATTTGCCCACTATTACTCTTTATGGCATTAATCGTTTTGACATTAAATGGATGTTCATACATCACTACTGAGCGTGACAGTGCCCCAAAGACGCCTGCAGATGTAACAACCATACCTGATGCTGTACCAAAATATGAAACAAGAAGTAAATATGGAAATCCAGAATCCTACGTTATCTTCGGTAAACGCTATTATGTGATGAATAACAATAGAAAGTTCACCCAGCAGGGGATCGCTTCATGGTATGGCAAGAAATTTCATGGCAAGCGAACATCAAGTGGCGAAACCTATGATATGTATGAAATGACAGCAGCCCATAAAACGTTGATATTACCAGCTTATGTTGAGGTGACTAATCTGGAAAATGGTAAAAAAGCGATTGTAAAGGTTAATGATAGAGGCCCCTTCCATGAAAACAGGATAATCGATTTGTCTTTTTCAGCAGCAACAAAACTTGATGTTGTTGCCAAGGGAACTGCCATTGTGAAAATACGTGTCGTAAATCCTGGATATGTATCAGGTAATGAATCCGGGCATGCTTCCGGGAATAGAGGTGCACCTGTTGAGACAGTCTTGCCTGTAAATACGGGGAGAGAATTTTTTATACAGGTAGGGGCTTTCTCAGAATTGCATAATGCAGAAAATTTACGCAGAAAATTAATTATTATTGGCAGTACACTCGTAAAAATAAGTCAGGTAGTCATTGATAATAGATCACTTTACAGAGTAAGAATTGGACCACTATCAGATGTAGGCACTTCAGACAAGATAGTGCAGCAACTAATACAGCTTGATGAGCATGAACACCATATTGTCGTTAACTAATATATATGAAAAACATTAAGGAAATAATATTGATTTCAATGATAAAAAAACTATCTATTTTGATGATTGGTCAATTACTCTTTAGCTGCCTTGTTTATGCTGGGGTAACCGCAATTCCTGCACCGCCAGGGATTAAGGCGAATTCCTATTTGCTTCAGGACTTTGACAGCGGAAAAATTCTTGCATCAAAGAATATTGATCAAAAGATACCGCCAGCAAGTCTGACCAAGATGATGACAGTCCATGTTGTTTCAAATGAATTGGCCTCGGGGAAAATCATGTTGGATGATGAGGTGTTGGTAAGTAAAAAAGCCTGGAAGATGCCCGGTTCACGTATGTTTATAGAGGTAAATAAAAAAGTATCTGTTAATGATCTATTACAAGGTGTCATCATTCAATCAGGTAATGATGCCAGCGTGGCATTGGCAGAACATGTCTCCGGAAGTGAAGAAAATTTTGTGCAACTCATGAATCAATATGCCAGTAAGCTGGGAATGACAAATAGTCATTTTATGAATAGTACGGGCTTGCCAGATGAACAGCATTATACGACGGCAAATGATTTGGCAATTCTTGCTGCCGCCTTAATCAGGGATGCACCTGAAATCTACGCCTTACATTCTATAAAGGAATTCACGTTCAACAAAATAACCCAACAAAACAGGAATAAATTACTTTGGCGTAATCCAGATGTAGATGGAATTAAAACAGGTCACACGGAGGCTGCAGGTTTTTGCCTGGTTGCATCGGCAAAAAAAGAAAATATGCGGCTTATCTCTGTGGTAATGGGTGCTGAAAGTGAAGGTGCAAGGGCAAAAGCGACTCAGTCATTACTTGGTTATGGCTTCCGGTTCTATGAGACCCAGAAACTATATGGTGCAGATGAAAATATTACTTCCGTGAAAATATGGAAAGGCGATGCAGAAAAACTGGTTCTTGGGTTGGATACCGATCTGTACGTAACCTTTCCCAGGGGACAGAAAAATCAGTTAAGGACAGAATTTAATCTATCAGAAAAGTACATTGCACCTGTGAGCAAAGGTGATGTACAGGGCTCTCTGAAAATTATCCTTGCTTCTGAAGATTTCGCTGATGCAAAATTAATTGCATTGCAGTCTGTTAATGAAGGTAGTGTTATCGTTCGTTTGAAGGATAATTTTCTATTACTCTTTGAGTAAAACTGTAATGTCTTCTATTGTTTATCTTAATGGTCAATATTTGCCGATTGAAGACGCAAAAATCTCCGTTCTGGATCGTGGATTTACATTTGGTGATGGCGTTTATGAGGTGATCCCTGTCTATAACGGCCAAATTTTCAGATTGAGAGAACATCTTGAGAGAATGAATAATAGTCTTGATGAGGTTTATATAGGCAGACCTTATGCGTCAGAACAGTGGCAGGAAATATTGCGCGAATTGATTGAAAAAAACTCAGGTAAGAATACTGGGAATGATCTGTCTTTATATATGCAAGTAACCAGAGGAGTTTCAGAAAGGGATCTCGCAATAGATATTGCTACCGAACAAACCGTATTTGCAATGTGCAGGCTCTTGCCTGAAAACGATCTCTCTGCAGGGATATCAGCAATCGTAGAAGAAGATATAAGATGGAAATATTGTCATATCAAGGCCATCACTTTACTCCCCAGTGTTGTGTTGAGACACAAAGCAAAACAATCAGGTGCAACTGAAGCACTATTGATCCGGGAGGGCTATGTAACAGAAGGCGCGGCAAGTAATGTGTTTATTGTCAAAAACGGTATTGTTAAAACCCCAATAAAAGATGGTAGCCTGCTTCCTGGGATCACCAGAGATCTGGTTGTTGAATTATTATCCGAATCAGGTATTCCCTGCGAAGAAGTGGTCATCAAGGAGACGGAGTTAATACAGGCAGATGAAATATGGATTACCAGTTCAACCTGGGAAATTGTGCCTGTGATAGAGTTAGATGGTAAACCCGTTGGGACGGGCAGGCCTGGTGAGGTATGGCAACAAGCATTCAGGATTTACCAGGAGTATAAAACCAGGATGTCGACTACAGTATGAAAATGATGTCTGATGAATCTCTCCCCAAAGGGGATAGCAATACCGGAAAAATTAATGAAATAGTTTCGTAATGGATATATACAAAGAATTCACTATCGAGGCAGCACATCTATTGCCTCATGTTCCAGAAGGTCATAAATGTAAAAGATTGCATGGACATTCTTTCAGGATAGAAATCCATGTGGGGGGTGATATCGATCCGGAGTTGGGTTGGGTAATGGATTTTGCACAGTTAAAGGACAGTTTCAGACCTGTATTCGAGCAATTGGATCATCGCTATCTAAATGATATTGAAGGTCTGGAAAATCCCACCAGTGAAAATCTGGCACGCTGGGTATGGCAAAAGCTATTACCCGGTTTGCCACAGCTAAAGAAAATTATTGTTAAGGAAACCTGCACTTCAGGATGTGTATATCGGGGTGAATAGTAGTTATGATGAATGCCTAGCTTTTGATGCCTATCCCTCTGTTCAATAAATACAGACACAAACTGAATAGTAGGGTAGTAAATATAATAATGATAATAAATGCAGTTTGAATATTAATATCTGACACACCAAGCATGCCGTAGCGAAATGCATTGACCATATAGAGTATTGGATTGGACTTTGAAACCATTTGCCAGAACTCAGGTAATAGATTTATTGAATAAAAAACACCGCCCAGGTAAATAAGTGGGGTGAGTACGAAAGTAGGGATAATAGTAATATCGTCAAATTTTTTGGCAAAGATTCCATTAATTAAACCTGCCAGAGAAAAAAGTATCGAAGTGAGTAATACGACGATAATTACTATTACTGGATGTTCAATGTGTAGCTCGGTAAAAAAAAGCGCAACCAGGGTCACAACAAATCCCACCATCATGCCTCGAGCGACCCCACCTGTGATATAGCCGCAGAGTATGACAATATTGGGGATCGGTGCAACCAACATTTCTTCAATATGCCGTTGAAACTTTGCCCCAAAGAAAGACGAAACAACATTGGCATAAGCACTATTGATGATAGACATCATGATAATCCCGGGTGCGATATATTGAATATAACTAAACCCACCCATAGGCCCAATACGAGGGCCTATCAGGTTACCGAATATAACAAAATAGAGTGTCATGCTTACAGCAGGTGGCAAAATAGTCTGGATCCAGATACGGGAAAATCGACTTACCTCTTTGATTACAATGGTAGAAAATGCAGTGAAATATAAATTAGTTTTCATGTTTGCATTTTGGAATTGTTGCTTTCTAAAAGGCTAATAAATAATTCCTCAAGTCGATTGGATTTGTTACGCATGCTGATTATTTCAATGTTTTGATCAGAAAGTTGTTTGAATAAATTATTAAGTCCCTGCTGCTTGGATATATCGGCCTGTAATGTTGATAAATCGAGCATACGGCAGTCAAAGCCATCAATTTCAGGAGTTTTTAATCGGGGTTCTTTTAAATCAAAAATAAATGTCTCTATATCCAGTTTTGACAGGAGTGTTTTTATTGTCGTGTTTTCAATGATATTTCCCTTATCAATAATGGCCACGTTTTTACAAAGATTTTCCGCTTCTTCCAGATAATGTGTTGTCAAGACGATGGTTGTTCCCTGATTATTGATATCAATCAGAAAGTCCCACATTGACCGTCGTAACTCGACATCAACCCCTGCAGTAGGCTCATCGAGTATCAGTAATCTTGGTTCATGGATCAAGGCGCGTGCAATCATCAATCTGCGTTTAAACCCTCCTGATAAGGTACGGGAAGGATGATTACGTTTTTCCCATAGTCCCATATTGCGCAGATATTTTTCAGCGCGTTCATAAGCGGTTTTTCTATTTATGCCGTAATATCCGCCTTGGTTGAGTAAAATCTCAAGCGGGTTTTCAAACTGTGAGAAATTGATTTCCTGGGGAGCAACACCAATTAATGATTTTGCTTCAAGAGAATGGGAATCAATATCAAGACCAAAAATATTTACCTTACCTGCAGTTTTATTCACCAGTGATGTGATGATGCCAATGGTCGTGGATTTTCCTGCACCATTCGGTCCGAGCAGGGCGAAGAAATCCCCCTCATCAACTTCAAGGTCAATGCCTTTTAAAGCCTGAAGACCACTTCGGTAGGTCTTCTTCAGATTTGTAATTTGTAATGCCTTCACAAAAATATTGTAACAGCTATCATGTTAAAACGAATGAATTGAGGTATTGAAGTTCGGCAAATAGTAATGCCTGGGTGATGGCTTGCTGATGCCCTATAGTGAATCAAAGATTCACTGATTTATGGCTGATAATCAAATGTAGGAATCAGCGATTTTTCTGAATTTCTCTTAGCTCGGCTGCAATCTTATCGTCACGAGACAGGATTAACCTGAAATATTCCTTGGGTACCTTTATCAATCTGGTTTTATTGTTTGCCCTGACAAAGGCATTACGTTTGCCATTGCTGTCAGGCATGAGCGCCTGCTCTCCGAAGAATTCACCAGCGTCAAGCTCGGCAAGAATGAGTATCTTACCATCTTCATCCAGAGCAAATACTTCTGCAGTACCATCGAGGACGATATACAGATGCTCACCCTTCTGGTGTTCCTTGATTACAAAATCACCAGGCCCAAAGGTGACAACCTCTGTCCAGTCCCTGATGGTTGCGAGTTCCTGATTATTAAGACTTTTAAACAGACGCATGTCTTTTATTAAATCCCGGACTTCATCAGGCTCAAATTTCGGATTGATAGTAGTGATATCCGCAGAATCAGAATCTTCAAACTCTTCGTCATCATGTTTGATGCTGAGCAGTACATATTTTTTATCAATGCGAAAAACCTTGGCCGAATGTAGTGCCCTGACGCTTGCGTTCCTTCTTCCCGTGCCCCACGGTAATAGTGACTGTTCACCAAAGAAATCCCCAGGTTTTAATGTAGCAATGCCCACTTCGCGATCGGAGGAACTACTACGAATTGTGACTTCCACGTAGCCGTCTAAAATGATGTACATGGCATCGCCAATTTCGGATTCACGTACGATAGTTTCTCGTGTGCCATATTCCTCGATACCATTTTCGGGTGCATTACTGATATTCAGCAAATCATTATCACTGAGTGATTTGAATAGAGGAATGTTGTGCAGTAGTGTGGGATCGTTCAGTGAAGCGGTCATTGTTTTTCCCCTGGGTTTGCTTAAATGGGATTATCTAAATATTTACTGTTGGTCATTATATTCGTGTGAAAGGATGATTTCATTCTTTTCACCGTATTTCAGGAATATGAACGTTTACAAACAGAATTTCAAACGCAATTGTAAGATTTGCAAGCTGGATCACAATTTGCCGCTATAAAATGTGATCTGGGCAAGCTTTGAGCTGATTCAGGTCTGACTATCGAGTAAGTGGTCAAGCCACAAATTGGATAATTTTTCCTGTACGGTATTTTGCCTGAGACGGGCATTCAGATTGGGGAAATCCACCCTGTCCAAGTCCTGG
>CAZDFI010000037.1:0-742 GCA_964504725.1 uncultured Enterobacteriaceae bacterium | reverse complement strand
GTCCTGGTTGTAACAGGAATAAACAAAATATTCTTCTCCTGTATGTGGATCCAGATGTTTACACAGGCATTGTGCACAAACACCTTTCATCATGCACTGCATGGGGGAATTTATAGAGCCAATCGCAGTATGTTCAGGTTTTAGATAGGGTTTCAATTGTTCAGAACGCGCTTTCTTGACCGCCTCCATCATTTTATCTGAACCGATGACTATCATATGATCGACATCTTCCAGTTTAATGGTCGTTTCACCGAGCTCACCTTTAGCGTAGGATTCTATTGATTCGAGAATATTTCCTATACACGTTTTGTCCTGCGGACGTGAGGGTTTTATGGCTGCGACTCCGGGTGCTGGATCAATGGCCCAAACGATGACATCAGATGCTTCTTCAATGTCTCTAACCTTGAATACGTCTGCTGGATTTTTATAACCGGCAAAATAGATAACTTTATTGCCTGTCGCACGCAGCGCCTTACCAATAGAAAATTGCACGGCATTACCCAGTCCACCTCCAACCAGCATGACGGTCTTGCCTTCGGTAATTTCAGTCGGTGCGCCAGTGACACCCATAACAACCAGAGGATCACCTGGTTCCCATAGGGAACATAGCCTTGAAGAACTACCCATCTCTAACGTGATGAGTGAAATAATTCCTTTTTCCTTATCAACCCATGCCCCCGTTAATGCCAGGCCTTCAGCGGCAAGGACGGTTCCCTCAACAACAGGAGCCAGACTTTCCAGA
>CAZDFI010000036.1:23695-24185 GCA_964504725.1 uncultured Enterobacteriaceae bacterium | reverse complement strand
CGCGCTCGATAATGATCGTTTACATCATGCCTATTTATTTACCGGTACGCGTGGCGTGGGCAAAACGACCCTTGCACGTATTCTCGCCAAATGTCTGAACTGTGAACAAGGGGTCAGTTCTACTCCTTGTGGAAAATGTTCTGCCTGCGTGAGTATTGATGAGGGTCGATTTGTTGACTTGATTGAGGTCGATGCAGCTTCAAGAGCAAAAGTCGATGAGACACGTGACCTGATGGATAACGTCCAATATGCACCAAGCGTTGGCCGTTATAAGGTTTATCTGATCGATGAGGTTCACATGTTTTCCGGGCATAGTTTTAATGCACTATTAAAGACACTGGAAGAGCCGCCACCGCATGTGAAATTTCTGCTGGCAACTACGGAGTCAAAGAAAATTCCGGTGACAATTTTGTCACGTTGTTTGCAATTTAATCTTAAGCAATTAAGTGTTGAACAGATTGAGACGCAACTGGAAAAGGTGCTCGAACTG
>CAZDFI010000036.1:0-23685 GCA_964504725.1 uncultured Enterobacteriaceae bacterium | reverse complement strand
CGAACTGGAGTCAATTGAAAGTGATGCTGCATCAAGAAGGCTGATTGCAAAATCGGCTGATGGTAGTTTACGTGATGGACTAAGTTTGTTGGATCAGGCAATTGCCTATGGCGATGGTTGTTTGCAGGAAACACAAGTCAGATCCATGCTTGGAACCATTGATAGTCTTGATCTGAGAGAATTACTGGAAGCTTTGATATCCGGGGATGCACAGTCTGTTTTGCAGTGTACTGACCATATGGCAGAGCATAACCCAGACTATGATTCGGTTCTGGTTGAATTACTCTCTGTCTTGCAGAGGATAGCCATCTGCCAGATTCTGGAAGGTGATGATGTTGAACAGGATGAACTGATTAAAGAACTGTCTCCACGTATCAGCAAGGAAGATGTTCAGCTGTATTATCAAGTGGGGATATTGGGACGTAAAGATTTACCTGTTGCACCTGATCCACGCACTGGTTTTGAGATGACTCTCATTAGAATGTTGGCTTTCAGGCCAGCAGGAGTAGAAATTCCTGAAGCCAGTGAATCGAAACTTGATGCTGAGGCAAGTGATTCGAAACCAAACGAAGCAGAGGTAATTGAAACTACACAAGCAAAAGACAATGTTTCTGTTAATACGGAAAAGTCAAAGTCGATGCTCACTGATGCAAACGAGGAGATCAAAACAAACAGTATTTCCAGATCAAATATTGAGTCCGAGGACACGGCCAACTGGCAATCGATTATAGATGAAATGTCTCTGGTCGGGCTGGTTAAGGAATTAGCTGGACACTGTGCGTTAAAAGAACATAACGAAGGTAAGGTGCATCTGGTGTTGTCACCGGATAAAGAACATCTTCTCAATCAAACACAAAAAGAGCGATTGGCGAATGCGCTGGGGACGCGATTTGGCAAAGGCACACAACTGAAGATATCCATTGAGGAACCTGAGGCCGAGACTCCCGCTCAAAAGAAAGCCCGCGAGGAAAAAGAAAGACAGCAAGTCGCAGAATCTTCCTTAAAATGTGATGCCAATGTCAAAGTAATGGAAGAAATATTTGGTGCGACATTGGATGAGAAATCAATCAGGCCAGCATAAAAATGCATACGCATGATTTAGTCCAGGTCGAGTAAATAATTTTTAAGTGAGGTTGAAGACATTATGAAAGGTGGGATAGGCAATATAATGAAACAAGCGCAGCAGATGCAGGAGGATATGCAGAAGGCACAAGAAGAAATTACCAAGATGAAAGTCACAGGTGAATCTGGTGCGGGACTGGTGAAGATTACAATGACAGGTAAACATGATGTTAAAAACGTAATCATTGACCCTACATTATTGGGCGAAGACAAGGACATGTTGGAAGACTTAATCGCTGCAGCAGTCAATGATGCAAATCGCCGCGTAGAAAATATGACTCAGGAAAAAATGTCGGGTTTAACCGCAGGAATGAATTTGCCCGCCGGAATGAAATTACCTTTCTAATATGTATTTAAAAAATTAGTTCCATGATTGAATCACCACGCCTGGCTCACTTGATAGAATCACTGTGTTGTTTACCCGGAATAGGTAAAAAATCTGCACAGCGGATTGCTTATCATTTGCTGGAAAGAGATAGAGATGGTGCGCGTAAATTAGCTGATTCCATGAAGGATGCTATGGATGCGATTGGCCATTGTCAGCGTTGCCGCACCTTTAGTGAAACTGAAATTTGCCAGTTATGCGCCAGCAGCAAACGTGACCGTAGTTGCTTATGTGTGGTGGAGAATCCGGTTGATGTCTCATCTATAGAACAATCGGATTACAAAGGACTCTATTTTGTCCTGATGGGTCATCTTTCACCACTGGATGGTATCGGGCCAGATGAAATTGGTTTGCATGAATTAGCGCAGTTGCTTGATGAAGGTGAGATTAAGGAAGTGATTCTGGCAACAAATACCACAGTAGAAGGTGAGGCGACTGCGCACTTCATTGGTGAAATGGTAAGGAAACGAGACCTAAAGGTCACCCGTCTTGCGCATGGCATCCCGATGGGCGGTGGTTTGGAGTATGTAAACAGTCTGACAATCTCTCATGCCATGGCTGGCAGACGAGAAGTGTGAAGTAATTATTTCCTAAGATTCTATTTCATATCGAACAAATAATAAAACGCATTGAGATAAGCTGTTACATCGTCGATCTCTTCATCAAACCATCCGATGTCATTACTCACTGCACAAAATAAAACCTGTGATCGCAGGTGTTTCAGGGTTTTGACGTTCCTGTCGGGCCGTTCATAAATTTCAGCCTGGTGGCAACGCAGACAATTTTCCTGGTGCAGTTCCTTACCATGAGTAACATCTTCTGCATGTACTGCGGCCAGCGGTTCAATGAGAAATGGTAAGCACAGTAATATTGACCGCCAGGCCGTCATGAAGTTACTTCAGAGAGATGCGCAATTCTGACGGGTGCCGGTGGATGTGAGTCGTAAAAAGCCGAATAGATGGGATCAGGTGTCAGGGTGTTGGCATTTTCCTTGTAAAGATTGACCAGGGCATGAATTAAATGTTCGGCCTGAGCTTGACCAGCGGCAAAATCATCTGCTTCAAATTCGTGTTTGCGCGATGTAAAAGAAAAGATCGGTTGCAGAAAAAAAGTGAAAGCTGGCGATATCATGACAAACAGTAATAAGGCCATGTAATTTGAGGGCGTTGAAATTCCCAGTCCTTCATAAAACCAGGGCAATTTTATCAGCCAGCCGAGGATGGCAAGTCCAAGCAGTGAGATTGCTCCCATCACTATCATGCGTTTTTTAATGTGATTACATTTAAAATGTCCGAGTTCATGCGCCAATACTGCTTCAATCTCATCATGCGATAACTCATCAATCAAGGTGTCAAAGAAGACGATGCGCTTGTTTGAGCCAAGGCCGGTAAAGTAGGCATTGCCATGCGTTGACCGTGTTGAACCATCCATCACAAAGATTCCATTACTGGTGAAGCCATTACGTGTAAGGAGATTTTCAATGCGATTTCTCAACTCGCCTTCTTCCAGTGGTTTAAATTTATTAAACAGGGGCGCGATGAAACTTGGATAGGCCCACATCATAAACAGACTAAACCCGAACCAGGTCATCCAGACATATAGCCACCATAATTCTCCCGAGACATTCATAATCCAGAGTACCAGCACAAGTAACGGTACGCCGATCAGAAATCCAACGACTGTATTCTTGAGAATATCCATGATAAAAATACCAGGAGTCATTTTATTAAAACCAAATTTCTGTTCGAGGTGGAAAGTGCGATAGGCAGACAAGGGTAAATCCAGGATCGCCATAATGGCAATGACAGAAAGCAAAAATGCTGTGCCTGTCCATAGTTCAGATAATCCCAGGGAACGCCAATGTCCATCAAGGTACTGTAGTGCGCCTCCAAGTGTCCAGATCAGAAGGAAGATGGTTGCAGGTAATAACTCAAAAAAACCAGTTTTAACTTTTGCCAGAGTATAATCCGCAGCCTTTTGGTGTGCCTCCAGTGGAATTTTTCCCTCAAAGGCACTGGGGACTTTTCCACGGTGTGAACTAACATGATTGATATGCCGCCAACCGAGCAGTAGTTGAATTGTGATACTCAAGGTCAATGCGAAAAGGAAAATGTAAGTAAATTCATTCATAATGTTGATAATCTTTCTGTTCTCTTAAACTATTTAATCTATTTCAGGCAGCACATATTATGGGTAGAATGCCAACTGTCAAAACAATAAGGGACACTTATGGCACCATCTCCACATAATCTCATCTGGATTGACCTGGAAATGACCGGCCTGGATACAGACAGTGATTATATCATTGAGGTCGCAACAATTGTCACAGACAATGAATTAAATATTCTTGCTGAAGGTCCAGTCATCGCTATTCATCAGGCGGAAGAGATCCTGCTTGCCATGGATGAATGGAACACTAGTCATCATAATCAATCCGGCCTGGTTAAACGTGTACATGAAAGCACATATTCTGCAGCCGACGCAGAGAATATGACCCTGGAATTCCTTAGAAAGTTCGTTCCCGAAGATATTTCTCCCATGTGTGGGAATAGTATCTGCCAGGATCGCAGGTTTTTACACCGCTCAATGCCGAAACTGGAACAGTATTTTCATTATCGAAATCTTGACGTGACTTCCATCAAGGAAGTTATTAAGCGTTGGTATTCTGGGAAATCAGAATTTGATAAAAATTCTGAGCATCTCGCTCTGCAAGACATACGCGATTCTATCGCCGAATTAAAATTTTATCGTGAGAATTATTTTATAAGCTGATGTCATCATTAATATCACCTTTGCCGAAGACACTTTATCTCGCGGCTCAGGTTCGAGAACTGGATCGTATTGCCATTGAAGAGTTCTCTATTCCCGGCATTACCTTAATGGAAAGAGCAGGGGATGCCGCCTATCAATTGATGCGTATTAAATGGCCCGAAGCAAAACGCATTCTTGTACTCTGTGGTCCGGGAAATAATGGCGGTGATGGTTATATCCTGGCAAGACTTGCCAGGGAAGAGAATCTTTTAGTCAATCTACGACAAGTGGGTGATCATCAAAAGATAGCAGGTGATGCATCTCTTGCCGCAGAAAGATGTGCTGCCAGTGGTTTGCAGCCTTTGCCATTGACTAATGAAAATCTGAATGACTGTGATGTGATTGTCGATGCATTGCTCGGTACTGGTTTGGACAGGGAGGTGACTGGCCAATGGCAAGAAGTTATTAATGACATCAATTTCAGCAACACGCCGGTGCTATCTCTTGATATTCCTTCCGGACTCAACGCTGATACAGGGTGTATTATGGGCTGTGCCGTCAAGGCAGATGCCACGATGACATTTATAGGATTGAAGCAAGGTTTGTTTACTGGACAAGGTGTGGAATATTCCGGTGAAATCCATTTCAATAAGCTGAATGTACCTGATGAGGTACTCACAAAAGTGAACTCAATGACAGAAAAAATCACATTAGACGATCTGCAATCTTTATTAAAGCCTAGATCGAAATCTTCCCATAAAGGAGACTTTGGGCATGTCATAGTGATTGGAGGCGATAAAGGTTTTGCCGGGGCAGCACGACTTTGTGCTGAAGCTGCGGCGCGAACTGGAGCAGGATTGGTTAGTCTTGCCACCCGTGATGTGCATGCAGCACTTATATCTATGGCTGTGCCGGAAATCATGGCCCATTCGATTGAAAAATCTATCGACATTAAGCCGCTACTGGGGAAGGCCAGTGTGGTAGCCATTGGACCGGGTCTTGGTCAATCAAAATGGGGTGCTTCGTTATTTTCAAAAGTACTGGAAAGCAAATTATCCTTAGTCGTTGATGCAGATGCCTTGAATATTCTTGCCCGAGAGCCAGTGTATTCTGATCGCTGGGTTTTAACACCACATCCTGGTGAGGCAGCACGGATGTTGAATTGTGATACTCAGGAGATTCAATCAGACCGTATTTCTGCTGCTAGAGAAATACAGAAAAAATTTGGTGGTGTTGCTGTATTGAAAGGGTGTGGCACGGTGATTGCCGATGGTGAAGGAAATGTCTCGATCTGTTCAGCCGGAAATCCTGGCATGGCGAGTGGTGGCATGGGCGATGTCCTGACGGGTGTTATTGCAGGATTATCCGCTCAGGGAGTATGTGCGGGGGATGCAGCACGATTAGGTGTATGTCTGCATGCTGCCGCCGCGGATAATGCTGCTGTTGAGGGAGAGCGCGGTATGTTGGCCAGCGACTTGATGCCATGGATACGTAAACTGGTTAATGTATCAGCTTGATATCATTGATGCGCCGGCAATGGAGGCACTTGGCCAGAAATTGGCAAGTCTAAGTCCTCCAGGCTGTAAACTGTTTCTGCAAGGAGAGTTAGGATCCGGTAAGACTACGCTGGTCAGGGGGTTTTTAAGGGGGCACGGGTATGAAGGAATTGTCAAAAGTCCGACCTATACACTGATTGAACCCTATCAACTCAATGACCTGGAAATTTATCATTTTGACCTCTATCGAATCAATGACCCGGAAGAACTCGAATCTATCGGTATCAGAGATTACTTTTCTGGGTCGGGTATCTGTCTGCTGGAGTGGCCAGAAAAAGGCGCAGCACTGCTAGGGTCGCCAGATGTCTTTATTCAGATTCAATATCAAGATGATCAGAGAAAAGTGTCTCTGGAAGCCAAAACATCAGCAGGAAAAGATATCATCAGCGCATTTTGATGCGTATTTCACCTTGATTTTTCCCTCACTATTACCTATAAAACAGTGATATAGGTTGATTTTCTAGATAAAACTTGAAATTATTCAAGTAACAACCAAATAACTAAGACAATATTAAGAACAATTTACGGTATTAAGGCCATGCGTCAACTGTGTTTAATCTTGAGTTTAATGCTACCTGTTTCTGTGTTTGCGGAGCAAGTATCGATGCAGAGTGTCCGTATCTGGGCAGCACCTGACAACACGCGCGTGGTTTTTGATGTTTCTGGCCCGGTTGAGCACAAACTTGAGTTACTCTCCAATCCACACCGGTTGGTCGTCGATATTGATAACGCAATTATTAGTCAGGCCATGAGCCAGCCTGTCAGCGCAGATAAATATTTGAAAAATATTCGAAGCGCAAAGAAAGGCGAAACTGATCTACGCGTTGTGTTTGATTTAAAGAAAAATATCGAAATGCGGAGTTTCCTGTTACAGCCCAACAGACAATATGGCCATCGTTTGGTTGTCGACTTATACGATGAAAATAACAAAAAAGATGGCAGTCAGATAATTACACAAGCGGACAACAAAAGATCAAAGGATGTTGTTATTGCAATCGACGCAGGTCATGGTGGAGATGATCCTGGCGCGATGGGGCCACATGGTGTGCGCGAAAAAGATGTGACACTGAAGATAGCAAAGAATTTGGCCAATTTAATTAATAAGGAATATGGAATGAAAGCCGTTCTCGTACGGGAAGGTGACTATTTTCTCAGCCTACGTAACAGAATAAAAAAAGCCAGGGAGCACAAGGCAGATCTGTTTGTCTCTATTCATGCAGATGCTTTTAAAGATCCAAGAGTCAAAGGTTCTTCTGTGTATATCCTCTCAAACAGAGGTGCAAGTAGTGAAGCCGCGCGTTGGTTAGCCGAACGGGAAAATGCTTCTGATCTTGTCGGTGGAGTTAGTCTTGATGATAAAGATGATGTTTTGGCATCCGTATTACTGGATCTTTCTCAAACAGCAAGTCTTGAAGCAAGCATCGGTGTCGCTGATAGAGTCCTGTCTGGCTTGAAACAACTTGGCAAGACACATAAAAAGCATGTTCAATCTGCGGGTTTTGCAGTTTTGAAATCACCGGATATCCCCTCGATATTGGTCGAAACGGCTTATATCTCAAATCCTGACGAAGAGAAAAAATTAAAGGATGCACGCTATCAGACCAAACTTGCAAAGGCACTACTGAGCGGACTAAAGGGTTATTTCCGAGACTATGCTCCTGAAGGAACATTGCTTGCGTCAGTGGCGACCCGAAAACATATCATTGCGCGTGGAGATACACTTTCTGGCATTGCGCAGCGCTATAGAGTCAGTATGAATACACTACGTGATTCCAACCGTTTGAAAGGCGATACGATTCGAATCGGTCAGGTTTTGAATATCCCTACAATTTAATTTGGCAAGTTGGTTTGTTGGTTCGCTTTGTCAATTTGTTTCCCACCTCTTTCTGTAATCCAAGCTGAATGTTTGAACGGCCACAATCCAGTGTAAGCGGACAATAGTAATTAAATAACCCAACCAGTAAGCAAAATTCCTCTTTTTTTCTCCTATACTTGCCAAATTTGCAGGTTTATTTACCATAAGGCCCTATTATAACCTGTCAGACGTTATTTTATGATTACTCAAATTACAACTTGTGCTAAATGTCAGACTGTTCTGGATGACCACTCCCCTCAAACTCCGTTGAAAGAAAGGGTTGCCTGTCCGAATTGTGGATCTAAATCACGATGTTACAAATTCCATATAGAGAGCAAAGCTGAAGTAGAGTCCTCACTGACATCGGAAGCTCGCCATGAGGTTCAGGGCAAACCATCCATCGAACAAAAGAGCGACGTTAGTTTTTTAGATAAAGCGCAGAAATGGGTTTATCGTCTAATGCGAATTGATTGAGATGATGACAAATACCTAGAATTAGTCATAGGCCCCTATCTAAAAGAGATCATTGCTCGGGGTGAAGAACCTCTCGGTAAGCACAAAGGACATGGAAGTGTAAAGAACAAAGCGTCTAACGATGCAGATAAGCATTTATAAAAATGTCGCCTCGCTAATTTGTGCAAGTTATTTGTGTCGTTGCATCTGAACGTCCGTTTTCAGTTGCTTATAGTATTTTTAATAATCTCCTGGATATCTGTTATTTATCCAGCTTGGTTATTTTTGAGCCTTCCAGTGTCAGGTTGTACATTAATCCTTTGTTACTGAAGACAAACCCAACAATGGGATCCTCCATGTTTACAGTGTTTATGTCTTTGCCCGCACCTAACTCAATCAAGGCTACTGAACCATCAACACCTGCCTCCCAACCACTACTGTTACGGAATTTGTCCAATGCATCTTTCTTCAGAAATATCAGTATGACCGTTTTAAACTGTGCACCAAATTGAAATCCAAAGGAGGCAGCGGCAGTGCTATAATAATCAGCAGTTTTACCCTTGATTAATAATGCGCCTTCACCGTATTCACCACCAATACCAAAACCCGCCTTGACGACATCTGGAAAGACCAGAATTCCTTCTGCCTTTTCCAGGAATTTCTCTGCGCCCATAATTTCTTCCTTAAATTTATCCAGAGAAGCAGATACTTTAATGTCAATTTCTATCTTTGAGGCAGCGTGTGGCGTACCAATAAAAATGAAATAAACGAATAACAGCATGATCAATTTGCTGATAGATTGAATATTGTGTTTATGCATAACAAGCTTTCCCCCAGGTGCAAGTTTATATTAAATTCTCGTAACCAGATTGTATACTGAACAATTGTTTTGATCGCTATTTACCTGTCACTACCTCCTCGCTCACCAGTGCCGTATTATAGCGACCATGGCAGTGACAGATTTAACTCAAAGAATACACAAGCTCTCCGCCGCACTCGCTAACCAGATAGCGGCGGGTGAAGTGATTGAGCGTCCTGCGTCAGTCGTTAAGGAATTACTGGAGAATAGTCTGGATGCGGGAGTATCCGAGATTAAACTGGATATCAGGAAAGGCGGACGATTGATGATTAGTGTTCAGGACAATGGCTGCGGCATTCATCCTGATGATTTAGCACTGGCATTGGCACAACATACAACTAGCAAACTCATGACACAAGCTGATCTGGAGAGAATCAATTCCCTGGGATTTCGTGGTGAGGCACTCTCCAGTATTGCTTCTGTCTCCAGGTTGAAATTGTCTTCTCGTATTGCGAATCAAGATCATGGTTGGTCTATTGATGCGACACAGGGAGATTTGAGCTCTGAGCAAGTACCGACAAGCATGACAGTGGGTACCAGTGTTGAGGTGCGGGACCTGTTTTTTAATACGCCGGCAAGGCGTAAATTTCTGCGTACGGATAATACTGAGTTTTTTCACGTACGCGAAATTGTCAGGCGTGTGGCCTTGAGTCGTTTCGATGTTTCATTTCATTTAAAACACAACGACAAAACTATTCTGCAATGTTCTGGGCAGAACGGAAATATGGCAGAACGGATACAGGCAATCTTTGGTAAATCATTTATCTCCAGGGCAGATAAACTTGATTTTGATCGTAATGGTTTGCGACTATGGGGATGGTTTGGTCATCCTGAGATTGCGAGGAGCCAGGTGGACCAACAGTATTTCTATTTGAATGGCAGAGTGATTCGTGACAAGCAAGTGAATCATGCGATACGTATGGCAACTCAAGATCATTTTTATACCGGTAAGCACGCTGTCTATGTTTTATTTTTGGAAATGGATGCTGCGAATGTCGATGTGAATGTACATCCTGCTAAACATGAAGTCAGATTTCGCCAGGCGAGAGATGTGCACGATTTTATTTTCAGTGTTCTAAAACAGGCAGGACAGAGCAATATGCACAATGAGGGAATTCAAAGACAAGAAATTGAAGAACAAGGGGCACAATATTCATTTCCCAAAAAATTTATCTATCAGGATTCTTTCTCTCAATCTCCCCTGCAATCGAGAATGCAGCCTGGAGTTCAACCAAGCGTTAAACAACATCGGGATAAACCATCTTCGATCTCGAATAATTTCCTGCTGATTGAGGATCGGTATCTGATCATGCAACAAGAAGGACAAACATTTTTATTTAATGTTTTTTTGTGTCAGGAAATTGTTGCCTTATCAAGACTAAAAAGTGAATTCGCAGAAAAAGGCATTCGTCGGAGGCCCTTACTTGTGCCACTGACAATGGCTGTCTCAACAGAACAAGGTAATTTCGTCGAATCAAACACATCAACCTTTGAGAATTTTGGAATAATAATAGAAAGAGTCGCCCCAGATAGCTTATTCATACGTGAAATTCCTCTGCTCCTGGAGTATGCAGACATTACCAGTCTGATTAATGACATGATGCCGATGATAAAGTCAGGAAAATCGAGTGAAGAGATCATTATCATGATGTCCGGCCATGCGAATGATGCTGGATTAATGAAGATTGATGACAATAATGTGGCACAGTTGATCTCTGAAGTAAGAAGATTAAGTTCAGGCTTCAATGAAAAGTCGAAGGCTGGTCATAATCACGGGGCCTGGCGGATGCTTGATAGGGAAATGTTGAATGATCTATTGAAGACGAAAGTTTGAAATGATATTACCCGTCGTCTTTTTAATGGGTCCCACGGCGACAGGCAAGACCGATATTGCAGTGTCCTTATTTAAACAATATTCCATCGAACTCATCAGCGTTGATTCTGCCATGGTTTATAAGGGCATGGATATTGGTACGGCCAAGCCCTCAAAAGAACTTCTGAATGAGGTTCCACATCGCTTGATTGATATCTGTGAACCTGATGAGCCTTACTCGGCGGCCAGATTCCGTGCAGATGTCCTGGGTGAGATCAATGATATCCATGCCTGTCAGCGAATCCCGTTATTGGTGGGTGGTACGGGTTTATATTTCCGTGCACTGGAGTCCGGGATATCGGAGTTACCGGAGGCGGATGCGGATGTTAGACAGCGGCTTGAATTGGAAGCCGGAGAGATCGGTTGGGAGGCTATGCATCGTCGTCTTGCTGAGATTGATCCTGACTCAGCTGAGAGGATTCATCCCAATGATCCTCAACGCATACAGCGTGCCCTGGAAATTTACGAGATTAGTGGCCGTAGTATGACTGATCATTATGAGAATGGAGCGGTAAGTCCATTTCCCTTCGAGGTCATTAAAATTATCTTGAATCCGGGTGATCGTTTAAAACTCCATGAAAGAATCAAGCGCAGATTTTTGAAGATGCTTGATGATGGATTTATCGAAGAAGTTAGGACTTTTCATAAAGTTGATCGATTTTCCGGATCCTTACCCGCCATGCGTATGGTTGGCTATCGACAGATCTGGAATTACCTGGATGGTGAAACAAATTACGAAGAAATGGTTGAAAGGGGCATTGCTGCAACGCGACAATTAGCAAAACGGCAGATGACCTGGTTAAGGAAAGAGGAAAATGGCATCTGGTTTAACTCTGATGAATCTGGACTCGTTGACAAAATACAGGGAATTCTCTGCGAAAAGGCGCATTTGTTGGCCTAAATGTAATATAATTGGAAGATAACAATAAATAAGGAACCCATGAGTGATTAGAGGTTCTGACATAGAAATATAATAAAAGAACCGATATCAGGTTCATAAAAATAATAATCTTATATCAAGGAGATTTGTTATGAATAAGGGGCATACTCTACAAGATCCGTTTCTGAACGCCTTACGTAAAGAGCGAATACCAGTGTCTGTGTTTCTTATCAACGGGATAAAACTTACTGGTCAGGTGGAGTCATTTGATCAATTTGTCGTGCTTTTAAAAAATTCTGTCAGTCAATTAATCTATAAACATGCAATATCAACCATTGTTCCAGCGCGTAACGTCAAACTACCAAGGGCTGACGAAGACCATCATCACGATCACGAAAAGACTTAGGTCTCCTCTATTTCTACGTTTGGGTTATTTATTTGAGTGACGAGGCAATTATCAGCGAGCTTGCTGTTCTCGTTAATATCAATTTTCAACATACTGAATTTAATGAAGGACTGGATGAATTCATCGAGCTGGTGACTTCCGCTGGTCTCGAGCCTGTGATAACCATCAGCTGTTCCAGAAATACGCCTGATTCCGGTTTATTTATCGGCAGTGGCAAGGCCGAGGAAATCAAGCAAGCAGTGGTCGACAATCAGGCCGATGTCGTCGTATTTAATCATATACTAAGTCCTCGGCAGGAACGCAATCTAGAAAAAATTTGTCAATGTAGAGTCGTTGATCGTGTTGGCCTGATTCTCGATATATTCGCTCAACGTGCCAGAAGTTTTGAAGGAAAATTGCAGGTTGAACTGGCCCAGTTGCAACATCTGTCTTCCCGTCTGATTAGAGGTTGGACACATTTGGAACGTCAGAAGGGCGGTATTGGCTTAAGGGGGCCAGGTGAAACCCAGTTGGAAACAGATCGGCGCTTAATAGGTAAACGCATCAAAACAATAAATGCACGTTTGCAGAAGGTCAGGAGTCAGCGTCAACAAGGCAGAAAAAGACGAAGTAAATCAAACACACCAGTAGTGTCTCTTGTGGGTTATACCAATGCAGGGAAATCCACCTTATTTAATCGACTGACGGGTTCGAATGTTTATGTTGCTAATAAACTTTTCGCAACGCTTGATCCGACATTTCGTCGCATTGAAATGGCATCTGCGACTCCGGTAATATTGACCGATACAGTAGGCTTTATCAGGCATATCCCGCATGATCTAGTGGACGCTTTTCATGCGACATTGGAAGAAACCAGAGAAGCAGATTTACTTCTGCATATTGTTGATGTCACCGGCGACCAACGTGATAGTCAGATTGAGCAGGTTAATCTGGTCATTAATGAGATTGGCGCAGAGGATGTTCCACAAATTGTGGTTTATAATAAGATTGATCAGCTTGGGAATATGAGCCCAAGAGTTGAAGAGGATGAAAATGGCTTTGCTGGCAGAGTCTGGTGTTCAGCAAAGACTGGCGAGGGAATTGATGGCTTACTAGAAGCGATTACCCGGTTCATTCGTTCCAAAGTCCAGCATCACCGCCTGAACCTGCCTGCGTCAGCTGGAAAATTACGTGCTCACCTGTTTAAAATTGGTGTTGTGCGAAAGGAACAACATGACGAGCAAGGGGGATGGGTAATGGAAGTCGATATGGAGTCGCACAGATTAGACCAACTTTTTCGGGAATCGGGCCTAAAATCTGATCTGGAAGATATCCTTCTACAGTGAGACAATGTCTTGCTTTGGAATGACACTACATAGAGTCACATCACTTTTGGCGTAATGCCTGGAAATTGGAGAAATACACATATGGGTTGGAATGAGCCACCTGACGGTAACAACGGTAAAGATCCCTGGGGCAATAGAGGCGGTAATAAAAACAGTGGTGACGGACCTCCGGATCTGAATGAAATTGTGCGCAAGATGCAGCAGGGTCTGGGCGGAATATTTGGCCATAAGTCATCCAATGGGTCAACAAAAGGTGGTGGTTCAGCGTTGTCCACTGCGTTTATTGTAATCGCAATCATTGCCTGGTTAACGTTTGATTCGTTCTATGCGATTGACGAACAAGAACGTGGCGTTGTGTTACGTTTTGGTGAACATGTCGCCGATTTGCAACCTGGACTTAGCCTGCGTTTCCCACGGCCGATAGAAAAAGTGATTAAAGTTAATGTGGGACAAGTGCGCTCAATTACGCACCAGGCAAATATGCTGACTCAAGATGAGAATATTGTGGATGTTGAGGTCGCGGTGCAATGGAAGATCAGGAATCCAGCTGATTTTCTGTTCAATCTTTATGCGCCTGCTGCGACATTACGACAAGTTACAGAAAGTGCCGTACGTGAGGTAATTGGTAAGAACAAACTCGATTTTGTTTTGACAGAAGGCAGAAGTGAAATAGCCCAGAGACAGGAATTATTAATCCAGGATATCATGGATCTCTACAAATCAGGGATAGTGATTGCCAAGGTTGAAATGCAATCCGCAAAGCCACCCGAACAAGTAAAGGCTGCGTTTGACGATGCCATTAAGGCAAGAGAGGATGAACAGAAATCAGTCAACCAGGCAGAGGCCTATAGAAACGATGTAATTCCAAGAGCCAGAGGTGCGGCTGCGCGTATGCGTGAGGAGTCTAATGCTTATAAGGCAAAAGTTATAGCCAAGGCCGAAGGTGAAGCCAATCGATTTGAACAATTACTTGCAGAGTACCAGCGGGCACCGGAAGTAACGCGTCAGCGTCTTTATATTGACGCAATTGAGTCAGTGTTATCGAGCTCCAGCAAGGTGCTGATGGATTCTGATAATGGTAATAGCTTGATGTATTTGCCAATTGATAAATTATTAGAGCAGCGAGGAAGGACGTCTACAAACGCATTATCGCTTCCCGGGCAGTTTAAATCAGATTCAGAGTCAAGAATTCAGGGGTCAGCCGCTGATCAAGCAGGAAGTAGAAGCAGAGGAGTACGTTAATGATGGGTCCAAAAATTATTATTCCAATTATTTTAATGGCGCTTATTGCCTCTGTTTCTCTGTTTAAGGTTGAACAATGGGAACAGGCAATTGTCTTCAAATTTCGTGAAATTGATAGATCGGATTACAAACCTGGCCTGCATTTTAAAATACCTGGTGTTAATACCTCACAGACATTTGAAGCAAGGTTATTAAACCTTGATCAGGATCCACAACGTTTTCTCACGAAAGAGAAAAAAGATGTGATTGTTGATTATTATGTGAAATGGCGTATTTCTGACGTTGATAAGTTTTACACGATCTCTCTTGGCGGTGATGTCCAATATACGAATGCACTGCTAGAGCAGAGAATTACCCGAGCATTGCGTGATCAATTTGGTAAGAAAACGGTACAGGAAGTGGTGGCTGGTGAGCGTGGCGAGATATTTGATGCAGTTGCATCAACGATATCTCAATTGCCAATAGAGCTCGGTGTGACGGTGGTTGATATCAGGACAAAAAGAATAGATTTACCTGAAGAAGTCAGTGACTCCGTTTATGAGAGAATGCGCGCCGAACGTTTGCGTGTCGCCAAGGACTTTCGTGCACGCGGTGAAGAGGCTGCTGAAAGAATCAGCGCAACGGCTGACAGGGAGAGAGAAGTCATTCTGGCTAACGCTTATCGTGATGCTGAGATTGTCAGAGGTGAGGGTGATGCGCAGGCAACTGAAACTTACGCCGCTGCCTTTGGTAAGGACAAGGAATTTTATGCCTTATCCAGAAGCTTATCGGCATATCAAAATAGTTTTAATGGCATGAACGATATTTTGCTGATTTCGCCTGATTCGGATTTCTTTAAGTATTTTAATAATCCACAAGGTCGATAGCGTTATTATTTAAGATTTTTTACCTGGAACCTAGTCAGAGATATCCTGGAAATCTACCAGGGCATCTGCGGGAAATTTGGCATGCACCACAATAATATTTCAGGAAAGTTTAATGTGGAGTGACTTTTTAACGGCAGTGTCTTTGGTCTTCGTGATCGAGGGGATCATGCCATTTTGTAATCCTGCAGGTTTACGTAAAATGTTTATTCTCGTCGCGGGCATGGACGATACAAAATTACGTTTCATAGGATTATCCAGCATGCTGTCTGGTTTACTTCTGCTGTATTTGGTTCGTTGAATTCAGTCACAAAATAAGCGCGTACAAAAAGAAATAAATTTAGAAACACGATGATGAAAACTCACAATAGCTGGATACTACCTGAAGGCATAGAAGAAATTCTGCCGCCACGTGCTGAGCAGATGGATAGGTTGTGCCGTGAAATCATTGATCTTTATACAACGTGGGGATATCAATTAGTGATCCCGCCGATGATTGAATATATGGATTCGTTGCTTACGGGAACAGGCAAGGATTTGGATCTGCAAATATTCAAACTGACTGATCAGTTAAGTGGCCGACTAATGGGCGTACGTGCAGATACAACGCCCCAGGTTGCGAGAATAGACGCCCATAACCTGAAGCGGGACGTGCCGACGAGATTATGCTATCTGGGTACTGTTTTACACACACGTCCTGAAAATACAGGCGGTAATCGAAGTCTATTGCAGGTGGGTGCTGAGTTGTATGGGCATAAAGGTATTGAAAGTGATATAGAAGTCTTGTGTCTAATGATTGAGACTATCAAAAAAGCAGGACTCGAAAATGTACATGTTGATCTTGGCCATGTCGGTATTTATAACAACTTGATTCAATTGGCGATGTTGGACGAAGACAGTGAGTCGACATTATTTGACGTGCTTCAGCGAAAGGCAATGCCTGAACTCAATGAAATGATTTCCGCAGGAACGTTACCAGCAGAAGTTGGAAAGATGTTCAAAGCATTAATAACCTCCATAGGATCAATCGAAGATTTCAAGGAAACCACAGATTTATTTGAAAATATTAGTCCAGAGATTAAGGATTGCCTGAGTGATTTACAGAGTATGGT
This sequence comes from uncultured Enterobacteriaceae bacterium, assembly GCA_964504725.1. Classification (GTDB taxonomy): domain Bacteria; phylum Pseudomonadota; class Gammaproteobacteria; order Eutrophobiales; family Eutrophobiaceae; genus SMWN01. The sequence continues at coordinate 7,003 of CAZDFI010000036.1, read as the reverse complement.
CGAAATGGTCAGCAAGAGAATGCCCGAGGTAACGTTGAATTTTGATTTATCAGAGTTGCGTGGTTATCACTATCATACCGGTATCGTGTTTACAGCTTATGTGCCAGGTTATGGTCAGGGCATCGCTTTTGGTGGGCGCTATGATGATGTTGGCAGTGCTTTTGGGCGTGCGCGTCCGGCAACCGGATTTAGTACAGATATCAAGACCTTGCTCAATCTGAATAATAAAAATGTTGAAAGTAAATGTGGTATTTATGCACCTCGCAGTAATGATCCGGATCAAGTGCAGGCGATAATCAACTTACGTAGTCAGGGTGAAATTGTTATCTGCGAATTAGCAGGACAGGATGATGCAGCGGAAGATATGGGTTGCGACAGACGACTAGAATTACAGGCAGGTCAGTGGACTGTTGTCTCACAATAAATATTAATCATAATCTTAAGGTCACAAGAGCAATCTAATGGGTAAAAATATTGTCGTTCTCGGCACTCAATGGGGTGATGAGGGTAAAGGTAAAATTGTTGATCTGTTGACGGATAAAGTTGCCGCAGTGGTACGCTTTCAGGGTGGTCATAATGCCGGGCATACGGTCATCATTGAAGGAGACAAAACGATATTACATCTCATTCCTTCCGGAATTTTACGTGATGGCGTGCAATGTCTGATTGGAAATGGTGTCGTTTTAAGCCCGACCGCCCTGTTTGATGAGATAGACATGCTTGAACAGAAAGGGTTATCTATTCGTGAAAGATTGAAGATAAGTGAAGCATGTACGCTTATTCTTCCCTACCATGTTGCGCTTGATCAAGCGCGAGAAAAAGCAAAGGGTAATGATGCAATAGGCACTACGGGACGAGGCATTGGGCCCGCCTATGAAGATAAGGTTGCAAGAAGATCACTGCGGGCAGGGGATCTTTTGAATAAAGACAAGTTTACAAAAAAATTGTCAGAAGTGATGGAATTTCATAATTTCATTTTAAAAGAATATTTTAAATCTGAAACGGTTGATTTCCAGGCGACGCTTGATGAAACCATGGGCATGTCCGAATCGATGTTTCCCATGATGACAGATGTAACGGAGTTAATCTGGCAGATTCAAAAAGAGGGTGACGATATACTCTTCGAAGGGGCGCAAGGAACATTGTTGGATATTGACCATGGGACTTATCCATTTGTAACTTCTTCCAATACAACGGCAGGTGGAGTCTCAACGGGCACGGGTGTCGGTCCCGGATGTATTGATTACATCCTTGGAATCACCAAGGCCTATACAACACGTGTTGGCTCAGGCCCGTTTCCTAGCGAATTGTTCGATGAGACCGGAGAATATCTCGCAAATAAAGGTCATGAATTTGGTGCGACAACGGGTCGTGCACGTCGTTGTGGATGGATCGATGCTGTGGCGTTAAGGCGATCAAAACAGGTGAATAGCCTGAGCGGATTGTGCATTACCAAACTTGATGTTCTGGATGGACTAGATTCCGTTCAGGTTTGCATCGGATACGATTACAGGGGTGAGACAAGATCAACGCCACCTGCGGGCGCAGATGCAATCGCTGAATGTAAGCCTGTTTATGAAGAGATGCCCGGTTGGTCTGAGTCTACTTTGGGCGTGACTTCATACGATGAGCTTCCGGAAAATGCACGAAATTATTTGAATCGACTTGCAGAACTCACGGACACATCTGTTGATATGATTTCTACTGGACCTGATCGTGTTGAGACGATTATTCTCAAACATCCTTTTGACTGATACAAGTGAATTGATACGAGAGAACCCTAACTCTTCTTACTTGAGAATTAAATCTAGTAATGAAATTAATGGTGCCGAGAAGAGGACTTGAACCTCCACATGGTCGCCCATACTAGCACCTGAAGCTAGCGCGTCTACCAATTCCGCCACCTCGGCATGAGTGTTGGGCTAAGGAAGAACGGCGGACTTTACATAGCCAATGAAAGGTTGTCAATGAAATCAGAAAGTAAAAAAACCAGGTATAAAATTAGCTTGCCAGCGAGACTGGATATCCTCAATTATCTGACGGAATGTAACCGACCCAGAACACTACGGAAAATTGCAGATGCCCTTGGAGTTGAAGGCAGTGAGGGACGACAGGCGCTGCTCAGACGCATCAAGGCCATGCAGCGTGATGGTCAGATCGTACTCAATCGTCGTGGCGGTTATGGATTGATCAATAAAATGGATTTATATCAGGGGACTGTCATTGGTCATCCGGATGGTTACGGTTTTCTAAATATAGAAGATCAAACAGATGATCTTTATTTATCAGCAAGGGAAATGCGTTGTTTGTTACATGGTGATCGAATTATTGCGCGTATTGTTGGTGTCGATAAACGTGGGCGTAAAGAAGGTGCCATGGTTGAAATCCTTCAGCGTGAAAATCAGACTATTGTCGGGCGTTATTTCGAGGAAGGCGGGGTTGGTTTTGTGGTGCCTGAGAACAAACGCATACATCAAGATATATTGATTCCAACATCGATGGAAGATGGTGCTAATTCGGGACAATACGTGGTTGTTCATATCACTAAGCAGCCTGATAAGCATACACAGCCCGTTGGTAAAATAATGAAGACCTTAGGCGATCATGCGGCGGCAGGGATGGCCATTGAGATCGCGATTAGATCACATGAGATTCCCAGTGATTGGCCGGATGAAGTATTGGAGGAAGTTGATTGCTTGACTGATAAAGTCAAAGAAGAGGATAAATGTCATCGAGAGGATATCCGTCATTTGCCCTTAGTCACTATTGATGGCGCAGATGCGAGAGATTTCGATGATGCTGTCTATTGTGAACCTCAAGGTTCTGGATGGCGTTTATTAGTCGCCATTGCTGATGTGTCTCATTACGTTCATCCTGGAATGGCAATGGATGATGAAGCATTGAATCGTGGAAACTCTGTTTATTTTCCACAGCGTGTCGTCCCCATGTTACCGGAAATCCTGTCTAACGGATTATGTTCACTCAATCCAGAGGTAGACCGATTATGTATTGTTTGTGAACTTCACATTAGTAAACAGGGCGAGGTCAAGCGTCATCGTTTCTTTGAGGGTGTCATGCGTTCCGCGGAAAGAATGACCTATGATAAAGTCTCCGAAATTTTAATAGAAAAAGATAAAGGATTACGTGAAACATACGAAGAAACTATTCCACATCTGGAAAATCTCTATACCTTATGTCAATTATTAAATAAATATAGACAAAAACATGGTGTACTTGATTTCAGAACAGTAGAAACTTATTTTGAGTTTGATGAAGATCATGGTGTGTCAGCGATACATGCACTTGAAAGAAACGATGCGCATCGCTTAATCGAGGAATTTATGTTGGCGGCTAATATCGCAGCAGCAGAATTTCTTCTGGCACACGAAATACCAGCGCTATACAGGGTGCATGAGAGTCCAAAGGAGAAGAAATTAGAGGGTTTGCACAGTTTTCTTGGCGAGTTAGGGCTTCATCTAGGTGGTAGTGAAACACCCACAGCGAAAGATTATGCCAGTTTGATTGAAAAGGTTAAAGACCGGGAAGACGCACATTTAATTGAAACAGTATTATTACGTAGTATGCAGTTAGCAATCTATAGCGAAAACAATATGGGGCATTTTGGACTGGCTTTTCCTGCTTACGCACATTTTACCTCACCCATCAGACGTTATCCTGATTTGATAGTACACAGAGCTATCCGCCATTTAATTCACAATACGAATGCATCTGGTTTCGGTTATTCAACAAAAGAAATGCATGGCATTGCGGAACATTGTTCTATGACAGACAGGCGCGCTGAAGAAGCGACGAGAGATGTCATTCAATGGTACAAATGTGAATTTATGCAGGGCAAAGTGGGTGAACTCTATGAAGGCACTATTAGTGGTGTGACTTCATTTGGGATGTTTGTTGAACTGGATAACATCTATGTAGAAGGGCTGGTTCATATTACAGCACTACCTGTAGATTATTATCATTTTGATCCTGTTGGGCATCGCCTTACTGGCGAACGGCAAGGAAAAAGTTTTCGTCTGGGGAACAGGGTTAAGGTAAAAGTGATGAGAGTCAGCGTGGATGACAAGAAAATTGATTTTGAGTTAGTAGAATAAATCTCAGAGCGTAAACAGAGTGATTAATTAGAGTGAGTAAACAGACTGAAATAACCTGTGGGATACATGCAGTACGTCATACGTTGAATAACGCATCAGCCGATGTATTGGAAATGTGGGTACAGGACAATAAAAAACCTGCCAGGGCGATATCAGACATTCTCTCTATAGCAAAAAATATACAGATTTCGATCCAGTTTGTTGCAAATAAAACGCTGGATAAAATAACGCATCAGGCAAATCATCAGGGTGTTGCTATAAGACGTAAGGTAACATCAATTGATAGAAAAATGGATTTAAAGTCAATGTTAGAAGTTGATGATGGGACAACCCCACTTTTTCTGGTGCTTGATGGGGTGCAGGATCCGCATAACCTCGGTGCCTGTTTACGTACTGCTGATGCCGTGGGTGTACGAGCAGTCATTCTCCCCAAAGATCGTGCGGTCGGCTTGAATGAAACGGTGCGTAAGGTAGCGTGTGGTGCTGCAGAAAATACGCCAGTCATCCATGTTACCAATTTATCGCGTACATTGAGGGAAATGCAGGAAGCAGGTGTATGGATAATAGGCACTGATGATGAGGCTGAGAACACGATATATGAAGAAGATCTCACCTCATCCATTGCCTTGGTCATGGGCTCAGAAGGACAGGGGCTTCGACAGAATACCCGCAAGCACTGTGACAAACTGGTGAACATCCCTATGGCTGGTGTCGTTGAAAGCTTGAATGTCTCCGTTGCAGCCGGGGTTTGTTTATACGAGGCCAGGCGTCAACGTTATCTCAAACAGGATAATTAGTCAGTCTCAGCTTTTACTTTGCTACGTGATTCACGCTTGCGCTCATGCTCCAGTAGTTGTTTTTTGCGAATACGAATATTCTTTGGCGTTACTTCTACCAGTTCATCATCATCAATAAACTCAAGCGCCTGTTCCAGTGAAAAAATAATCGGCGGTGTCAATTGAATTGCATCATCTTTGCCCGAAGCACGTACGTTGGTTAATTGTTTTCCTTTTAGCACATTCACCACAAGGTCATTACTACGGGAATGTATACCGACGATCATGCCTTCATAGGTTTCAACACCTGGGCCAAGGAGCATTTGTCCTCGCTCCTGAAGATTAAATAATGCAAAGGCAACTGATGAACCATTACCGTTTGCAATGAGCACGCCGTTTTTTCTTTTTCCCAATGTGGATTTATGAACGGGTCCAAAATGATCAAAGACGTTATAAATCAGTCCTGTCCCTGAGGTTGCTGTCAGAAAGTCTGTACGTAAACCGATCAATCCTCGCGCAGGTATGACGTAGTCAATGCGTACACGTCCTTTTCCATCGGGCATCATATCCTTTAGATCGCCACCACGTGAACCTAACATTTCCATGACGGCACCCTGATAGGGATCTTCCATATCAACAGTTAATTGTTCATAGGGTTCGCATAACACGCCGTCAATTTCTTTGGTAATTACTTCGGGTTGAGAGACACCGAGTTCATAGCCTTCCCGACGCATGTTCTCGATCAATATTGATAGGTGTAGTTCTCCGCGGCCGGATATCTTGAATTTGTCTGGATCACCTGTGTTTTCTACACGAAGTGCAACGTTATGCTTCAGTTCTCTTTCCAGTCGCTCTCTGATTTGACGGGAAGTTACAAATTTTCCTTCCTGGCCACATAAGGGTGAATTGTTTACCTGGAAAGTCATGCTGATTGTGGGTTCATCAACAGAAAGTGGTGGCAATGCCTCTAACTGATCTGGATGACATAAGGTATCCGATATATCAAGTTGTTCTAATCCGCTGATGGCAACAATGTCTCCAGCTGTAGCAGTATCAATCTCAATTTTGTCGATGCCGTGCAGTTTATAGATTTGTAGCACTCTGCCGGAACGTGTTTTACCATCTTTATCAATCACGGTAACGTTGGTATTTGTCTTAATCTGCCCTCTGTTTATTCGGCCAATACCGATAATGCCAACATAACTATTGTAGTCCAGAGAGCTAATTTGCATCTGAAAGGCACCATCGACATCGGCATCGGGTGCAGGAACCTTGGCAACAATTGTTTCGAACAATGGCACCAGATCCTTTTTAATTTGGTCAGATTCGTAGCCACTTTCACCGTTCAGCGCAGAGGCGTAAACAACAGGGAAATCCAGTTGTTCATCAGTGGCATTGAGCTGATCAAACAAGTCAAATGTTCTATCAAGTACCCAGTGAGGTCGCGAACCGGGTCTGTCTATCTTGTTGATAACAACGATGGGTCGCAATCCGCGTGCTAACGCTTTTTGAGTAACGAAACGTGTTTGTGGCATCGGGCCATCAACCGCGTCAACCAGTAACAGAACAGAATCAGCCATTGACAGTACGCGTTCAACTTCACCACCGAAATCGGCATGTCCCGGCGTGTCGATAATGTTAATTCGGTAATTATTCCAGTCCAGCGCCGTATTTTTTGCCAGGATGGTAATCCCACGTTCACGCTCAATCTCGTTGGAGTCCATGATACGTTCAGGTGTAGCTGAACGGCTATCCAGTGTCCCTGACTGCTGTAATAACTTGTCAACCAGGGTGGTTTTGCCATGATCAACATGAGCAATAATGGCAATATTTCTTATATTCTCAATCAAAATCACGATACCCAAATATGTGCTTAGTGTGCAAAAAGCGGCGAATTATAGCGGATTGGTAAAACGGATGTTGCTTTTTGTAGTACATGGCCACACTTCTCCCTCACCTCCATGTAAATCGTCACTCCTGGTCTGTCGCCAGGGTCTCCTGCCCCTTGGGGGTCATAAATCCTGACGACATTACATCCCTGTAAATAGCCGCTCCTGTGCTCCATGCACCCGCGGCATACATTACAACCCTGTAAATAGCCACTCCTGTGCATCC
>CAZDFI010000035.1:14693-25143 GCA_964504725.1 uncultured Enterobacteriaceae bacterium | reverse complement strand
CGCCGCTCAGATTCGCATCCATGCTCAGCTGAGCTAAAAATTACGTCCTGTAATTTTTGCGTTACCGCAATTCGCAACTTAGCATGATATAGGGGTAGGGGAAAAATCAACTGACACAGCCCCTAATGATTCATCGATCACTGGATTAGAAATAATAGCTGACCTATGTAAAGAATCGTTCCTCAAATTCTATGATGATTACATTCATAAGATAGGAGAATTGCTTGAGCGATGATAGGACAGGCTCTCCCTTAACAAACTCAACATTTCCAAACACTATATCAATGGAAACATTCAGATCGCCCTTAATTTCTGTTGCAGAGGCAGGGAGTTTCATGACGGTTATTTCTCTTTCAAACAGTGGAACTAATCTTGGTGCGCTAACAACGTTTCTCCCAATACCTGGTTTAAAGCTCAATGAAGCATTTGTCTGAAAAGTCGCAGCAGCAGCTGGAATGAGAGCTTGGTGTTTGTCCACTATATTGATGGAATGAAGAACTCGAAGCCAATGCCCTTTACCTCCGTTGTATGGCTCTAAGTTTGAAACCATTGCCTTTGCGTCGAGGCTAAGTCGATGTAGTCTTTCTTTGGCTTGTTTTTCAAAATGATCCCTGCTCGTCCCTGTCGGGAAAGAGATATCACTAACTTTATTTGCCCCGTTATGAATGGCGAGGGCGCAAACCAAGTGATCAAGTGCAGAACGGAGTTGAAACAGGATATCTCCAATTATCACTGGAATCTTGCTAGGAAAAGGGGATAGATCAAATATGACCTTAAGGGCTTGTTGTCCATCAGGCTCGACATCTAACCGAGATGTATAGGACTGACTTTCGCAGAATATTTGAACGAGAGACTGCAATTCAGTGATGTGGTCATTAGCCCTTTCAATCTTTAGCTTTGGCCCCTCAAGTGGATCAGGTTTTGCCATGAAAATTATTTCTAACTATTTTTCAAGGAACAGTTTACCCGATGAGTCCCTACCGTAAACTCATCACCGGCCAATCCCGTTTTTCTGCTTCTGCTTTCAAAATATCATCCGCATCAACGGCAATCGGGTGTGTGACCATATTCAATAATGGAATGTCATTGTGAGAATCGCTATAGAACCAGCTTGTGTTGGGAGTAATATTATTTTCCTTTAACCACTGTTTATAGCGGGTGACTTTGCCTTCTGCATAGGAAGGTGTGCCACTGAGTTTGCCGGTGTATTTTCCATCAAGCATTTCTGGCTCAGATGCGATTAAATCATCAACATTAAACAGTTTGGCGATAGGCGCAGTGATAAAACTGTTGGTGGCAGTAATGATCAATAATTTGTGTGCCATATTACGGTGATCTTCAATCAGATCGATGGCTTTGGGTAGCATGGCGGGCCAAATTTTCACATTAAGAAAACGTTCTCGCCAGACGAGTAGCGTATCTATATCATTTTCGGCCAGAGGTTGAAATTGAAACTCCAGAAATTCATTAATATTCAGATCGCCTTTCAGGTAGTTATCGTAGTAACGATCATTTTCCTTTTGGTGTGCTTCAGCATCGACGTAGCCATTCTCCCCGAGGAATTGTCCCCAGAGATAATCACTATCACCATTTAACAAAGTGTTGTCTAAATCAAATATTGCCAAGTCCAATTGTTTATAGCCTTATATGGATTAATGAATACCGCGCGTAGTCTATGTTGAATGCTTGTGAAGGTAAAATATTGATATGAAATTTGCGGTAATGGGGTCAGTTGTGGAAGAATCACGTTATAACTTTTTTGAGGTAATACAGTGATAGATTCAGAAGGATTCAGAGCCAATGTGGGGATAATAATTAGTAACGATGCAGGGCAGGTGTTTTGGGCAAAACGTGTCGGACAAGATGCCTGGCAATTTCCTCAGGGCGGCATCAAGCCTGATGAGACTGCTGAATCTGCTATGTACAGGGAATTAAAGGAAGAAGTTGGTCTTTCACCAAAGCACGTTGAAATTATCGGTTTTACCAATGATCGGTTGAAGTACTGGTTGCCAGAAAAATTTATTCGGCAAAACTCCATACCTCTGTGTATTGGACAGAAGCAGATCTGGTATTTGTTGAAGCTGGTGGCAGATGAAACAAGCGTAAATCTGGGACACTCAAAGAAACCGGAATTCGATCATTGGGAATGGATAGATTACTGGTCACCCAGCAAAAAAGTGATTGAGTTCAAAAGGAATGTCTATGAACAGGCACTCAAGGAATTTGCCCCTTTTCTGTTCCCGGGGTTCGGCCGAAATTAACCAACCCGTTTATTGAGTGGTCACTTTATTGTTGTTTAGTTGACATCATGTACATCACTTCTGGCATGATTCGCCGTACAGATTTTCCACTTAGTCTTTTTATGTAACCTTTTTTGAAGCTTGGTGGAAATCTTTTTTCAGTGAACCAGGCATTCAATTCTTCTAGCTTCACAGCACATTGTTTCATGGCAACATCGACAACGTGCCGAGGGTCATCGTAGTTAGCCACTTCAGCTCGAGAGGTGTCTGCGAGACATTCATCATAAGCGCCGCTAAACTCTGACATCGTGTTATAGTCTTCTTGTGTGACCTGATCTTGTGACAGGTATTCCTGGTTTATTGCCGGGTTTACTTCTGGGCTGACATCGTCTTCGCCTCCAGCGATGGCACAAACAGGGATTTGAATTGATAATAAGAATGCGATTTTCGCGAGTGTTTTTTTCATTAATTTATAATTATCTTATTGAATTTTGCAAATATGCCATGACGCTAATAGTTTGAGGTTGCGCAGTATAAAGCAGGACACCTTAAAGTGCATTGTTTATACCCAAACTACCTGAAGCCTGCACTCGTCAAGCGAGTATTGAACAGAACATTTCCAGATAGTTTGGGTATCAGTGATAATATATCCAGCCATATGAACTCTTTCTCAAAAATAATAAATCCTGAACGTATCTTAAAAGCCAGTGATAAAATCGGTCAGACGCCTGCATTTGTTTATGATGAATCTGTGGTCATTGACAGGCTAATTGCCTTATCTGATGTCAGAAGTAACAGCGGCTGTAAAATTCTTTATTCAATCAAGGCTGCTCCTCTGAGTGGTTTACTACAAACGATTGCTGAGCATGTAGATGGTTTTTCGGTAAGTTCATTATTTGAGTGTCAGATTGCAAAAGAAATCTTGGATGGCACACCAGGTAACAAGAGAACCATTCATATTACATCACCTGGATTGAAAGAAAATGATATTAAATTGATTATGGACACTGCGGATTATATTTCCTTCAATTCCATGAACCAGTGGCAGGGTTATAAAGGGCTTGTTAATGGGAAACTGAATAGTGGTTTGCGTTTGAATCCTGAAATATCATTCGCAAAAGATGAACGTTATGATCCATGTCGTAAGTATTCAAAACTAGGGGTTCCGGTTTCTGAAGTGATAAATAAAAAACATCTTGAAGGTCTTCAAGGTTTCCATATTCATAATAATTGTGAGTCGCATGATTATATAGAATTGAAGAAGACGATTGATTATGTATGTAACTTAATTGACTCAGAACTTGAGACCATGCAATGGATCAACCTTGGCGGTGGCTATTTTATTGATGATAATAAGCAACTGCATGAACTTACAGACATAATAAAGAATCTAAAAGACAAATATACTTTAGATGTTTTCATTGAACCTGGGAAAGGGATTGTCGGTTCGTCCGGCTTCCTGGTGACATCTGTTGTAGATTTATTTGAGTCTGGTGGTAAACAGATAGCCATTCTGGATACTACGGTGAATCATTTACCGGAAGTATTTGAATACCAATATAAACCACATATTTTACAGGAAAACCCAGAGGGTCAATATGAATATCGCCTGGCAGGGTGTAGTTGTCTTAGTGGTGATCTATTTGGAGATTATCGTTTTAAGCAAGCGCTGGAAATTGGAAGTCGGGTGATATTTAAGAATGTTGGCGCTTATATGCTGGTTAAGGCAAATATGTTTAACGGCATAAATTTACCCACAGTGAATATTTTGAATTCTGACGAAAAGTTGGTCATGCAAAAAAAATATTCTTACGCGGATTTTAGGGAAAAGTACTAGTGTTTGGTAAAAGTATTATTTTTTCATATGGATGTTTTTGTGTTTTTTAATAAATTCTCCCAGCATTTTAAACTCCTTGCTTTTGGCAGTTCCTTTGCGCCAGATTAAACCGATTTCCCGATGGCTGTTTTTCGGCATTGCTTGAGTTTGTATATTTGTATTCTTTAGCATGGGTGAATCTTTCGCCATCTCGGGTAAATAGGTGACGCCCAGGTCAGCTTCAACCATTTCAATCAAGGTTAACAGGCTACTTGCAGAGAAATGACTGACTTTATTCAGATTGCGAATTTTACAGGCAGAAAGTGCGTGCTCACGAAGGCAATGCCCATCTTCAAGTAGCAGAATACTTTCAGATTGCAGGTGGTCTGCCGTGACTTTCTGTGCTTCTATAAACTTGCTGTCTTTTTTATATGCGAGGAGAAACGGATCTTTAAAGAGTGTCATTTTTTCAACATTGCGTAATTCGTAAGGGAAGGCAATTAATATTAAATCCAGCGCACCACTCATTAATTTTTCATAGACTCGCTGAGTTGTATCTTCCTGCAAAAAAAGTTGTAACTGAGGAAAATGAGAACGCAGTTGAGGTAGTATTTTAGGTAGTATAAATGGTGAAATCGTCGGAATGACGCCCAACCTTAATTTGCCTGATAAGGGTTCATTGCTAACCCGTGCCATATCCACCAAAGCCTCAAGATCCCGAACTACCAGTCGCGCCTGAACTATAATTTCGTGACCCATGGCCGTCATGGTCACTTTTTTATTCGTGCGGTCAAAGAGTTGTACGCCCAATATTGATTCAAGTTCACGAATGGCCACACTGAAGGCCGATTGGGAAACAAAACATGCCTCGGCGGCCTTGCCAAAATGCATATGTTCTCCAAGAGCGATGAGGTATCGAAGCTGTTTAAAAGTGGGTAAGCTCACATTGTTCATTATCCTATAAAATCTATCATAATCATATAAACATTCAATTATATTTATCAATAAGTAAGACTTAAAATTGGCTAAATAGTTGTAAAAATTTGTCCCAATATACTAGAAATTAATCAATGAAGGAGTAAATAAAATGTTTTCAAATGTACCTGAGATTGTATTTAAAACACGCGTGCGTGATGAAAGTATTAGCGGGGATAACCCGTTCCGTTGGCAGGATGTAACTACGAATGATATTTTTAAAGGCAAGAAGGTCGTGGTTTTTGCACTACCTGGTGCATATACGCCGACCTGTTCAAGTACCCATCTTCCTGGATTTGATAAGAACTACCAGGAGCTAATCGAACAGGGTGTTGATGAAGTCTACTGTTTGAGCGTGAACGATGCTTTTACGATGTTTCAATGGAGTAAGCATTTGGGTGCTGCAAATGTGAAAATGCTGCCTGATGGTAATGGTGACTTCTCGCGCATGATGGGAATGCTGGTGAAGAAGGAAAACCTTGGTTTTGGTTTACGTTCGTGGCGCTATTCAATGGTTGTTGAGGATAAAAGGATCATTAAATTATTCAGCGAGCCTGGGAAATCAGATAATTGTCCAGATGACCCGTTCAGCGTGAGTGACGTCGATACCATGCTGGAATACCTGAAACAACGCTAAAAGAGGACACAATAAAGCCCCGAAGGCTATTAGTCTCCGGGGCCTATAGTTGTCGCGTTGAAAAAACTACGTCAATGGTTCAGGACACCTCTTTGGGGCCCCCTCGAGCCAACGAGAGTCGGCCTATTCGTAACAACTACATTGTAAGTCTAGTAGATTTTTCCGAGAATGAAATGTTTTGGAGGAAAGAATGTTAAACGAGGGATCAGAAGGAAAATTTGAGGTGGAAAAGGTAATAATTTCTGTTTCACCGAGGTCATGGGTGGGGGATGACTCGTCCCTTCCTGTGCCCATCTGATTAAATAATTACGCTTGTACAACCTGGTAATCAATGCCATACAAATGTCATATTATTCGAAGCTGAAGCTGGCATTCTAGTGGGCAGACTATGCCGTAATTATGGTGTGAGGGCAGCGAATCTTTGTAATCGGCAGGTAAACTGTATTGTACGCATGAGGTGAAAATCACGCATCAGGTTGGCATAAGGTTTGGAACGGTAGATAGTCGTGTTGGTCTTGTCATGAAGGATAGCTTACTAAAAGATATTTATTTTGATATTAATTAAATTAATCTTGTTTAAATTAATGTTTGAATTTTTCCAAAATAGTACCCTTGGGCGAAATCTACACCTATCGTGTTCAGTTTATCCAGTATATTTTTATTCTCAACAAATTCTGCAATGGTTTGCAATCCCATTTCATGTCCAATCTCATTAATTGATTTGACCATTGCATAATCAATAGAGTCCTCGCAAATATCCTTGACAAAAAAACCATCGATTTTCAAATAATCAATATGCAATGTTTTTAAATATGCAAATGAAGAAAGGCCACTTCCAAAATCATCCAATGCGAATTTACATCCCCCTTTTTTGAGGACATCAATAAATACATTTGCCTTGGCAAGGTTTGCTATTACTGCTGTTTCAGTGATTTCAAAACATATTTTATCCTGTGGGATTTTATGTTTTATAAAGGCATTTTTTACAAAATCAAGAAACATATCATCACTAATAGATTGCCCTGACAGGTTAATGAAAATTTCATCGGTAGTATCAGAAAATTCCCTGTTTTTACCAAAATAAGAAAATGCTGTATTGATAACCCATTGATCAATTTTAATCGCGATATTATATCTTTCTGCTGCAGGTAGAAATTTACCAGGTAAGATAACATCATTATCCAGTTGCATTCGGAGTAGTAATTCGTAGCGATTATTTTTGCTTTTTAGTTTCGATTTTTTTACAGGGATCACTTTTTGAAAAGCCAGGAAAAACATATTTTTCTCTAACGCCTGGTGAATGATATTAACCCATTGCATTTCGCCATACTGTTTAGCAAGGTGTTCATCATCCACCTGATATATATGTATACGGTTTCTACCTTGTTCTTTCGCGGCATAACAGGCCGCATCTGCTCTTATAAGTAATTCTTTGAAATCCCCAGATGTATTATCGATAACAACCAGTCCGATACTTACACCGATATTAAATTGTTTCTCCTCCCATGAAAATCTGAATTGGTCGATTATTTTTTTTAATTTGTTGGCAACACGTTTTGCTTGTTTTAGTGAACAATGCTCCATGAGAACACCAAATTCGTCTCCACCCAGTCTTGCTACGGTATCTCTTTTTCTGATTCCCTTAGACAACAAAGAGCCCAGCTGGCGCAGTAATTCATCGCCGGCGATATGTCCGCATGTATCATTAATTACTTTAAACTGATCCAGATCGAGATATAAAAGGGCATGTTCTGAATTATCTTCCAGTATCGTGTATAAAATTCTTTTTAGGCGTTTTTCAAATTCACTGCGGTTAACCAGACCGGTTAACGCATCGTGAGTTGCCTGAAATGAAAGCTTTTCTGATAATTCATGTGATTCTGTATTATCAAAAATAATACCATCCAGATACATCAGCTCACTGTTATTGTTATAAATACCTTGACCATTTTCAGAAACCCATCTGATATTTGAGTCCTTATGTATTAATCTATAATTGATTACATAGGGTTCTCTTTTACTGAGTCCGCCGGATACCTTTTCTTCTACCATTTTTCTGTCATCGGGATGGATGATGCTTGTATATGATCTTTTTTCATTAGCAATAAAATCATTTGCGGGATAACCAGATATGCAAAGAATATTTGGGCTAATGTAATGCATTGTCCAGTTAGCATCGTTTGCACAACGATAAACAGCGCCGGGTATGTTTGTTACCAAATCGTGATATTTTTGTTCGCTTTCATAGAGTAAATTTTCAGCAAACAATTTTTCTTCAATCAACTTAACTTTTTCAAAACTCCTGTCCAGGACAGCGAATAGTTCATCAGGTTTTACCGGTTTGCTTAGATAATCATATGCCCCAATTCTTAAGCATTCGATTGCTGAATCTAAAGTTGCATATGCAGTTAATATTGTACATAAGATATCTGGATGCTCTTCAACTATTATTTTTAGTAGATCTACCCCGCTCCCACCAATTAGGCGAATATCAATTAGAGCTATTTCTGGCTTAAAATCATCAATGATATTTTTGGCAGAAAAAATGTCATTTGCTGTGGCTACGTTGAAACCTCTTGTCTTAAGTAAATCTTGCAAAGATTCAGTAAAATCAACATCATCATCAATGATCATTATGCGATTATTAATACAATACTTGTTTTCCATCACATTAAGATTGTTATTGACGTTAATCATTACTATTAAAATGCGAGGTTTATGTTATCTATTTTCTTTATCAACTCATCAGGAGAAAATGGTTTTTTCATAATTTCAATATCTGAAATTTGCGATATCTCGTTAATTTGATCAAAAAACTCTTTTGCATAGCCAGAAATAAAAATAGTTGGGATATTAAAATGCTTCTTTCTCATAGAAAGCCAGACATTTATCCCAGTTTCTCCATTTATCCGTATATCAAGTATCTGTAATTGTATATCATTATCAGAAATGTAATTTTTTGCCTGCTCAGTGTTATAGGCAACAAATGTCATATATCCTTCATCCAATAAGGCTATCGACAAACTATCTGCATAATCCTTGTCATCATCTAATAAGAGAATATTGTGGGGTTGTTTAATACTAGAAATTACATTCATCAGCTTTTTAATATCAAAAGGTTTGTTCATTACTTCAATAGCCCCATGTTCTATTGCAACTTTAGTAATATCTGTGCTTGCATAAGCAGTCATTATTACAACGGGGACGGATAAATTTAATTTTCGTATTTCCGTTAGTGTTTCAATTCCATTAAGCCCGGGCATTCTGAAATCCAAGAGGATAATATCTATGTTATTTTGCTTAAATATTTTAAGTGCCTCTACGCCATTATAGGCAAGGACGGGCTGGTGACCCTCCAACTCAATTAGTTCTCCCATACTTTCAGTAAAGTCTTTATCATCATCTACTACTAGAATGCGCATAGGTTTCAAAATATTTACTCCTTTATTCTGTATATAAGGGAAACCATAATTTCACAAAAGCCCCCTCTGTTGAGTGATTGCCGATTGATATTCCGCCGGAATGTTGTTCCATAGTTTGTTTAACTATGGGAAGGCCTAACCCAATACCATAGGTTTTAGTGCTATAGAGTGGTTCAAAAATCTTGTCTATTTCTTTATCAGGGATGCCTGGCCCAGTATCATTAATTTCGATCCATGCTTTTTTATCAGAGTAGCCAGTAGAAATATTTAGCTTCAATGATCTTGTTTCCTCATTATTTTCTGACTGGATCATGGCCTGGCAAGCATTGTTTATGATATTGACCAGGCAACGCCTTATTTTTTCTTTATCTATTTTGGCTGTGGCACCAGAAGATAATTTCTTGCTTATTTCTATATTTTCAGGGAATACATATTCATTGATCACCTCATTACACCAGTCATCAAGTAATGTCTCTTCAAGATGAAGATCAGAGGAACGAGTAAAACTTAGTAGTTCTTCAATAATAGAATCACATCGCATCACATTTCTTTCAGCACGAGTTATTTGTTTTTCCAATAGACTCTGATTCTTGCCTTTTGTCTTTTGCGAAATGGTGTACAGTGAAGTGCGAATCGTGCCCAAAGGGTTGCGCAATTCGTGACTGACAGTTGCTATAATTTGGCCTAGTGTGGCCAGCCGTTCTTTCTGAATTAATTCCTTTTTGGTACGTAATGCCATGATCCCATATGTCATATTGTTGGCAAGTTCAGTCAATAGACCGATTTCTTCCTCATTAAAGTAGTCTATTTCTGTTGAGAAAATCGTAAGCGCCCCAAACGCTCGATTATTTTTTTCCAGTAATGGAAAAGCTGCAATCGAGCAAATGTCCAATTCAATAGCGTGGTCTCGCCATGATTCAAACCGTGGATCTTTTAATAAATTTGATACAATTACAGGATTTGCAGTTCGTATTGCGGTACCAGTAGGGCGTTGTCCATACTCCACATCAGCCCATGTCAAATTCAGGTTTTCAATATAATCTTTTTCAATTCCATATGCTGCTATGGGTTGTATGGATTTCTTTTCATCATGTAGTGCATAATTAACCCAAGCCATACTGTAAGCTCCCACCTCGACGATAATTCGGCAAATCTCATCCAGAAGTTCCTTCTCATCTGTTGCATGAATCATTGCATGGTTACTTTGACTAAGCGCTTTCAGAGACAGATTAGATTGTATAAGGTTTGTGCGTGCTTGTTCCAGATCGGAAGTACGATCCAGAATTAATTCTTCCAGTTCATTCTGATATCTAGCGAGTTCTATCTCTGTTTTCTTTTTATCGTCAATATCTCTTATTGA
>CAZDFI010000035.1:9151-14683 GCA_964504725.1 uncultured Enterobacteriaceae bacterium | reverse complement strand
TTGCCATTTTCATCCCATAGTGCTTGTCCTCTTGCTCTAAACCAGCAGTATTCGCCTGATTTTGTTCTGAGACGATACTCGACATCGTAGAGAATACGATTATCTAAATGATTGTTAATGGCATTCAAGCCTTCTTCGTAATCATCAGGGTGAAGATGATCAACAAAGGAGTTGAGAACGTCAGGAAATTCTTCTTCGCTATATCCTATTAATGCTTTAAATCTGGAGGAATAAAAAACATTATTTGTACGAATATCCCAGTCCCAAATACCATCATCAGTGCCTGCTATGGCAAGTTTATATCTTTCTTCACTTTCCTTGAGTGATTGTTCGATATTTTTTCGTGGAGTGATATCCATTGAATAACTGATGATGCCTATGACTTCTCCTGTTTCATCAGCAAGGGGTGATAAAGAACTATGCGCGAAAAAAATTTCCCCGGATTTTGTTCTCATAGTCGTTTCGATTTCAAAATTTCCTTTAACCTGTAGAATATCTAATACATCCGAGGTTAAATATCCATGACGTTCTTCGGGGTAGAGACTGTAAATCGAATGATCTAGTATTTCATTTGAAGTGTAACCTAGCTGATGTTCGGCACCTTTGTTCCAGGCAATGATGGAACCATTCAAATCAGTAGCAATTACTGCATCATGGATTTGGTCAATCACATATTTACTGCGCAATAAATTCTCTAGCCTGGTTCTTAATTGGCTATTTGTGTCATTAGTGTCTTTATTTACACCAAAGCCTGACTGGCGCTCATGTCCTTCCTTGGTATTATTTGCAGTTTCTATAGCCAAGGGTTTTACCTGTTTCTCCATAGGAATAATAGTGACTATTGATTGTTGATGCAATTAATTGGAGTAAAGGCTGTGTATATTAGGTATAGGAAATCAATCAAGTTGAATCTTGAGTTATAAGAGGTATGGGTTATTAACTGCTTTTATGAAAAAAACAGAAAACACTAAAACCTGACTATTTGCTCAAACAGATCTCCTGAAAAGATCTATCTGACGCCTGCTGATGTATTTTATGGGCGTGGACAGGAAATACTGGAACAACGCGCTTTGATCAAACAAAACACTTTAGCCATGAGGCGACGAATGCATTACGATAAGCAACAAGTGAATCACATACCAACTTGATGAGCTAATGTGTCTCTTAATTCAGGCAACTCTAAGTTCAATAGGTTTTGACGACTTACAACTAGTGGTCCACTTTTTCGGGGCAAAACCATCCCAGCGTAAGCGGACGTTCAACTCTAGGAAGGAGTATGAATCTAATGGGATTTATCAAAACGGAAATATAGTGGGTACAGTTGATGGTGAAGTAGACGAGAGAGATGGCCAGCTTTACTTTAGTAGACTTATAGAAGCAACAAACTTAAATACGGATGTATTTTTTGAATATCAAAGATTTAATCTTCGATTCCTAAGCTTTGAGATATATTCGGCAACAGAAATGTGACCTAGAGGAGTATTCAGGGGTGTATACGAAGGAGTTATATGCGAAATTCAATAGCTGTTTTAAATTTAAGCAGGCAAGTTATGGAGGTCGTTTATTTGTATTCCACTGAATCAGGGAATAGATGTCTTGTTGTTAGTTCACTATCGTAGAATGCTGCTTTCCAGCATTTCCAGAAATCAGTATTCGGTGGGGGAGTATCTTCGTCTTAACTGCCAGAATAACTGCCAGATATTTACATAAATCACGAATGAATTAGATAGTGGCTTATGTAAGTTATTGATTTAATTGGCTGGGGGTAGAGGATTCGAACCTCTACTGGCGGAGTCAGAGTCCGTAAAACAGCCTATCTTAACCCCTTAATTCAATTACAGAAATTACATTTAACCCATCTAAAACGCCCTATCCGTCTTGGTTTGCGATGTTTAATACTGTACTTAATTGTATAGACTTGTATCATTAAGTATATATAATAACCGACAACAGACAGTCAACAGTATGTGGCGAGATAGAGAGATTAAAGGGGCAAAGCCCAAAGATAAACGATATCGCATATCCAAACCGATAGGGGTAAGTATCCCCGGTAGCCTTGTACTTGATGTCCACACAGGCGGAGCAAAGGTTTTTTACTATCAGTATTACCGGGAATCCAAACGGGTACTAATCAAAATAGGCGTATACAAAAAGACTCCTACCAGTGTTGGCTGGACTCTGGAGGCTGCAAGCGAAAAGTCCAGGGAGTACGCGGAACTGTTACGGCAAGGCATAGATCCAAAACAACACACGGGAGAACAGGAAATATTCAACCGTGAGGATGCAAAAATACAGGGGACGCTAGAACAGCTTTTAGATTCCTACCTGTCCGCAATGGAGGCAGACGGTAAAAGAAGCGTTAATTCTGTCAGGCGGTCATTAAAGACCTATGTTAATAAACCCTTCTCACAACTGGTAAGCAGACGCGCCAGCACCATAGAGGCCGATGATATAGTGGATATCCTGCACCGTATGATCTCTAACGGTGTAACAACACATACCAACAGGGTCAGAAGCTATTTATCAGCCGCCTTCAATCATGGGCTAAAACAAGAGCATAACCCGCGACGCTATACAAAAGAGGGCGTTAAATTCAACCTCAAATATAACCCCGTTTCCTTCGTCCCCAAGCAAGATGATTATGAAAGGGTGGGGGAGCATGTGATCTCAGAAGAGGAAATAAAAACGATATGGGACGAACTGGCAAACGAATCATTAATTGTGTCTCTACTGGTCAAGCTCGCATTAGCAACAGGACAACGGGCAGGGGAACTGAACCGTATCAGGTGGCTTGATGTCGATTTTGAAGAAAAGACAATGACAATCCCCAGCACAGTCTCAAAGAACAAGATGGATCATGTCGTGCCACTGTGTGATATAGCAATGTCGGTTATTCACTCACTGCATGAACTAACCGGGGAATGTGAAGCCCTTTTTACGGGAAGCTATAAGGGCAAGCTATTAAAAGGAAAGATAATACATAACTCCACTATAGCGAGGGTTATCAGGGGCTTTTGTAAGCAGAAGAAAATAGATAAATTCATTGCCAGGGACATAAGGCGAACCTTTAAGACACTGGCGGGCAAGGCTGGGATATCCAAGGAAATACGTGACAGGCTACAGAACCACGCACTAAAAGACGTAAGTACCATCCACTATGACAGATATGATTACCTTGCTGAAAAACGGGCGGGTATGAAGGTCTGGAATGATTACCTTAAATTGATTCTAAAAGCATAGACAGTTTCCGATGAATATTTTTCTCCGTAACCTTACCTTGAGTCCGTATCTAGCGCCTATTTGGTGCTATAATCCCGCACGTTATCAACTAGGGGGGAAATATATTGAGGGGTCAGCTATGGCCTTATGCATATTATTGAGAGGGCATTACTACGAGCAATTGTAGAAATAACCACAACTGGAGATTACGCAACCAGAACAAAGAGCGTAACCATTGGCGCATATCACGCGCTAAGGGAACCACTTCCACTAATCTTTATCAGCGCATTCCTGTGCTGCATTTCATTTTAAAACCACCTTTTGCCAAGTCTAGGCTTGCAACCGAAAAGCAGGAGATCCTTACCTGTCTGGCTTGGCGCCCATTTTTAAGGAGCACTCAAAGGAAGTGCGCTAATGGCTGTCGCCGCCGAACAACTTAAGGAATTAAGGCTCCATATTCAAAAAAGCCCTCATAGGAAATATGGGGATAATGAGGGAGTTCCCGTATCTGTAGTTGCTGATGTGTTTGGGGTCGAGGCCACCGAACTTCTTAAGGCAATGGGAGAAAAGGAAAAGGATTTTATTTCTGTTTTAAATGGGAAAGGATATGACCTAAGGCCGCCGTATCCTTCCGCGCCCGAAAAAGCCCCGTCATCGGAAGAGCTTTGGCTATACACCGGATGGTGGAGCAGGACAGAAGAAGCGGCAAAGCGCAAAGCAATCTCCCCCGTTATTTTAAAGGCGGCGTATGACGTTTATTTAGATAATGAATACGTCAGAGCTTATTACAGTGCGGAAGATAAAATTATTACGGCACTAGAAGCAATAAAACGCGGAGACATTAATACTTGTAAAAGATATTGTGAGATAGCACAGGATGAAATTCTGACAGCAATCAAGCGTAGGTGTGCAGGACAGTGCGAATTTAGACAGGCGATGGAAAACCTTTATACAAAACCTTCTCTTAATGGGTGTTCAAGAGAGAAGCCCCCAAAGTCTGATGATGACGAAGTTCAGCGTAGTTTCCGCAACTTCCAAAGTAAGATCGCCGTAGCGTTACAAGCGGCAGAACTACAAAGGGCTGATGTTTGCGAAAAATATTGCGGGAGTGCACTGAGAAGTGTAAGCCTCCAGATGCTTAGAAAAATAGAAGAAGGGACGGCGCATGTCTGAAACGGAGGGCATACTCGCTACTAACCAAGATCAATTGCTCGAAGTTAGTCAAAACCTAACCCCGGTAAGTGACGATCAAGAATATATGCGAGATGTTCATCACGGTAGATTAGTTAGTGATGTAATTGACGAATTAAACGAAGGCTCTATTTATTATAAAAATCAATGGTGCAAAATAACTCTATTACCAAGGCTTGTAATTGACGAACAGTTACTTGTACCAATTAACACTTGCTACCGCCTAATAGCGTTTCAGGAAACAATAGAGCAGGATGAGCGGGGGGATGAAGCAAGAAAAAACTATATACCATCACCAGTACTTACCGAGGCCGAGCTTTTTCTAAGAATATATCCCAGGTGGATGCTGGATAAAAACACTGGGACTGTGTATGCGATAAAAGGGAGAGCGAAAGAGCCAAGCGACGAATTAGACGAGATTGAAACGCTTGATTTTGATACTAAAGATATTAACGATGATGCTTATGTTTTTGATAGTAGCGATGATAAGAGTAACGGGGCTGAACCCACCGCCGAAGATAGCCTTGATGACGAACTTTTAGCCGATGACAATTTAACATTGTTAAAAGATGAGCCAGACGAAAGCTTAGATAACGAGTTAGAGGACGACGAAGCGAGAACATACACCATAGATGATGGCGACAGGATGCAAGAAGAGGCCATAATGGAGCAATACCAAACAGGGGAAACTCTCGAAGACTTAGCGGAAGAACACAAACTATCACTGCCAGAGCTATCCAAGCTAGTCGTAGGTATTGTGCAAGAAGATACCCCAGAGGAAGAAAGCGAGAAAACAGAATCAGGGCGGGAAGTGAGGAAAGCTGAATGGAACGAATCAAAGAAAAGGCTGGTTTGGTATTATGAATAAAAATATCTATGCTTGGGATGTTTATGGCGCGCCTGCCTTTTATGAAGAACTTAAGCGGAGAAGAGGCGCGGTGACAGAATTCCTTCAGTTACATGGTATAGAAAAGGGGGGCGATACTTATCTAAAAATTACTAAGAATACAATTAATTATCACGGCCCTTTTATTGATTCGTCTGACTTTCATGAAATCCTACGTAAAAATCTATGCGCAACATACGGCGGCCAAAAGCAGGAACTCCACCCCGTTCTTACAA
>CAZDFI010000035.1:4210-9141 GCA_964504725.1 uncultured Enterobacteriaceae bacterium | reverse complement strand
TGCAGGGGTCAAAGGAAATCAGTTATTAGGTGCTATTATGTATTTAAAATCAGACGATGAGCTTCAAAAACATTTAAGAAAAAAGGTTAAAGGGAAAAATAATATATCAGAACAGATATGTATTGCCGTAGCTGTCTTTTTAGCTGAAATGGAAATGTGTGCTATTGCAATTGGTCTACCCGATATCCGCAATGGCTGGCAATCTGCTTTAGGAAGAAAAAAGAAAGGGGCGGAGGGCGACCTTAAACATGCCTTTAGGAAAATTTGTCAGTCAATTAACTCAACTTCATGGCCAAAAGTCAAAGAGGCAATAAATGATAGGGACGCTATTAATCACCTGTACGAATTAACAACAGACCCAATAAACATATGTGATTTTAAATTGAAAGGCGATCCATCAGACAAGAAGAAATACTATGTCACATATCAAAAAAGAAATAACAAGCCAGGTTATATATTAGTTACAAGCCTCAGAACCCTTCTATCAGAAATAAAAAAAGAAAATAATTTGTAAATTCCTTTATCCGTATACTCATATACCGGTAAACGAGTATATGCACTATTGTATACTGTAGTTATAAGATAAGATTTATTGAATAGTGTAGTCCCTCAAATAATCTCCCCCGCTTAATCCTGCGGGCTAAATCCGTAAATAGCAGTACATAGCACAATCTCTCTGATTGGGCTTTTCGATCCACCTTAAATTCAATCGTTAAATCAAACGAGGTGCATTTCTATGCAAAACTTAGAAACAGTAAAAACCCTAGCCGAGAAACACCCAGGCCTTATTAGAGAAGGTGGTCTTCGATGGGAAATCTTCAATAAAGACATTAATGGACTGGCTGAGTCCAGAGCAATCATCAAACATGGCGGCAAGATTCTGATTGATTCAGACCGCTACTTTAATTGGCTGTCTACTCCGACTCATCCAGAAAATATAGCAGCAGCCTAATGTCACATCGTTTCGTCACCACACGCGAGGTGTGTGCCAGAACTGGTAAGACTAGGCTCACAATTGATCGGTGGGTGAAAGCCAATGTATTCCCTGCCCCAAAAAATATAGGGATAAATGGATTTAATAAAGCTTGGCTAGAGAATGAGCTTGATGATTATTTTGCCGACCCGGAAGGCTGGGTAGAAAAGCATGAGGCGGCTGCATGAATAAGCAGCAATTATTCGACTACTTTGATCAAAAAATATCTAAGACAGCAATTAATAATATTGATGGTGATTGGCTGGTCACTGGTAAATTCTGTCGGATCGGGATAGACGAGGATGGTCAGGTTGATCTCTGGATATGCAATCACAGGGATATCACCAAAGGATTAGGCACAAGGAAGCTCAGAAACATACTTTCTACGATAAAAAGCCTCACAACGGCGAAGATACACGAATTAAACGGCGAAGCATGGGTCAAGCTGTCAGATAAGTCCGTAGTTCTCTTAAGTCTTCCATTATTGGGGATAAGGAAGAAGAAAGTAATCAGCCAAAAGCACCTTAATAGATTAAGGATGGCGGCATGAACCATCCATTCAACAGGAAGACATAAATATGCAAGAAACAAGTGCGGCACTCAACTACAACAGCGATCCAGTTCTAGCATTTCAATCAGCAATGGCAGATGCCGGAATTGTTATTAGCGATACTCCTATTCCAGATAGTCAATTACATCGTTTTAAAGTTGAGGGTGACAAGAACGGAAGTAAGAACGGATGGTACATTCTATTTAATGATGGTAATACTGCGGGGCGTTTTGGATCGTGGAAGCAAGGGGTAGATGAAACCTGGTCATTGAATAATCTCTCTACCTACACGCAACAGGAAAAAGCCGAGTACGTCAAACAAATGGCAAGGGCAAAACAGGAAAGAGAGAAAGCCCAAGCTCTCACACACAAAGAGGCAAGAGCAGCGGCCAACCGTATTTGGGGTGAAGCGACTCCAGCGACAGAAGATCACGTGTATCTAAAAAATAAAGGGGTAAAGGCTTATAAAATTAAATCTAATGGATCTGGTTTACTCATACCGCTAAGAGACTCAGGCGGCATATTACACTCAATTCAAACTATTGATGAACACGGTAAAAAGCTGTTCTTATCGGGCGGCGCGATTACAGGTAATTATTTTATCATTGGCAAACCAAATGGGAAGATGGTTATCTGCGAAGGCTACTCTACTGGCGCGAGCATTCATGAGGCAACAGGACACGCGGTAGCCGTTGCGTTCGATGCTGGTAACCTTGCCCCTGTAGCCAAGGCGCTAAGGCGGCGCTTCCCCGATATAGAAATAATCATTGCAAGTGATAATGATCAATGGAGAGAGGTCAATGTAGGAAAGGACAAGGCAACAGAGGCCGCGCTTGCGGTTAGTGGCAAACTGATTATTCCAGAGTTTACAAACATAGAAAGTAAACCGACAGACTTTAACGATCTAGCAACCCTGGAAGGGCTTGAGCAAGTTAAGAAATTAATTAATTCAGCGCAAGCTATCAGCGATGTGTCAGTTTTGTCAGTTGATGAGTGGCCTACTATTACTCCATTAGATGCTAGCCTCCCCCCCGTAGAACAATTTAATTATAAATTATTGCCTGATGGCTTATCTGGATGGGTAAAAGATATTGTTGACCGTACACAATGCCCGCCTGATTTTATTGCCGTTACTGTTATGGTAGCGATGGCTTCACTAGTTGGGCGGAAAGTGGCTATTCACCCAAAGGAGCATGACGATTGGTTAGTCACCCCGAATATGTGGGGGACATTAATTGGCAGACCTAGCGCAATGAAAAGCCCAGCAATGGCGGAAGGGTTGAGGCCATTAAAGCGGCTAGCTAAAGAGGCGCATCAACAATATAAAGATAAGTTAGAGAATTACGAAGTTGAAAAAGTAATTTCTAAACAACGCTCAATTTTAACCGAAGTGGCTATCAAAAAAGCATTGCAGGAGGGCGGGGGGATAGAGGGCGCAAAGAAGAAAGCTCTCACAGAGGCTAAGGAAGAAATACAACAGCCAACGCAACACCGTTATATTGTTAATGATGCAACGATAGAAAAGCTAGGGGAACTACTTAACCAGAACCCGAACGGGTTGCTATTAGTGCGCGATGAATTAACGGGATGGTTAAAGAATCTTGATAGAGAAGATAGGGCTAATGATCGGGCGTTTTATCTTGAGGCTTTTAATGGCGGTGGAGATTATACATATGATCGTATCGGTCGCGGTACTCTGCAAATAGAGAGTACAACAGTCTCACTTATCGGCGGTCTACAGCCTTCAAAATTACGCCCATACGTTTACCAAGCTATTAATTATGGCAATGGTGATGATGGATTAATTCAACGGTTCCAGTTAGCCGTTTATCCTGATGACATGGGTAAATGGAGAAATATTGATCGGTGGCCTGATAGCAGTTTAAGAAACGGGGCGTTTGATATTTTCAAGAAGCTTGACGAGATGGAAGCGAGCAAGCTCGATGATGAAGGCCGAGTCATTGGGATTCATTTTGATAGTGAAGGGCAGCAAGTTTTTAATACTTGGCGAGAAGAGCTAGAGCTTAAGATCAGAGAACCCGGAATACACCCAGCCATCGAAGCACACTTAACAAAATACAGGTCTTTAATGCCTTCAATTGCGCTGGTGATTAATGAAGTTGAGGAGGGTCATTGTAATGAAGTGACTGCACAATCAGCAAAAAAAGCTTCTGCATGGTGTCAGTATTTAGAATCTCACATGCACCGTATTTATGGGGGAGCAATTGATCAGAGCGTACAGAGTGCAATGTTAATACTCAACAGGCGGGACAAACTAGCCGATGATGATGGCTTCACCCAAAGGACGGTTAGGCGGCATGGGTGGGCTGGGTTAGTAGAGGTCGGGCAAGTAGAAAAAGCCCTTGATGAACTAGCGGAATGTGGGTATCTGCGCGAAGTTAAAAGCGAAACAACTAGGGGAGGAGGGAGGCCAACATTTACCTATTTCTGGAACCCGGCTATCAACCAGGAATGATTAAAAATTCCACATATCCCTATATGGCCTACTGCCAAAACTGTCAAAACCCCCCTTTTTATAGTTTCGGCGGTTTTGACAGTACCTTATATAGGGGTATCCAATATTTTAAGGGGGCAAATTATGATTGATTGGCTGGCGGAATTAGACGACAAAGAAAACACCTTAGAAGCGCCTATACAAAGTACTGACAAAACTGACAGATCGTGCGATGTGTCAGTACTGTCAGTTCACGATCAGGCCGTTTTGAAGGAAAAAATGCAAAATCCAGAATTAATAGCGCGTATTAGCAAAGCTTGTGCTGATATTGATATGACTCCTGAACAATTCATACGGGTACTAAACAGTAAGGGGAAGGAGCAGATTATCAGTGGTGAGCTTTCAGACAGTACATTGAAGGATTATGCAAAACAGATAGATGATGCCATAAATAATGGTGTAGTCAGTTTGATAATGGAGAGGATTAGTATCTCATGAAATTTACCGCCTCCAAAACAGCTATTAATACTATAGCCACTTACTGCAATGAACATGGCATTGCATTTAAACAACAAGACAAGACGATCTCCATTACAGATGAAGAAGTAACCGCCTCCTTACGTAGTTACTGTAGAGGCGTGCTACAAGTAGAAGGATGATTGACAAATATAAATGTCTAATTAATAGAACGATACAGGATAGTTTAATAATAAAAATAAAGAGGTAAAAAATGTTTGAAATATTCAGTTCGATAACTAATTTTTTAAAGCCAGTATGGAACTTTGTCACAAGTAACCCAGTTACTATGGCTGGTGCTATTTACGGGGCAACACAGGACGGCCTGAAAGGTGCTGCGATAGGTGCGGCTGCGGGATTTGCTGGCGATAAGTTGCTTGATTCAGTTTCATCTAGTGGTGACTTCAGCCTTGGCAATATGTTTAAAAGCACACCGG
>CAZDFI010000035.1:0-4200 GCA_964504725.1 uncultured Enterobacteriaceae bacterium | reverse complement strand
GCAGGCAGCTTACAGACAGCACCCACGACTGGTGGCGAACTTCCTGCTTATGGATCACCAGCCTACAACGATTTAGGCAATCCCTACGGCGCACCAACAAGCGCCATCACATCGCTAGGTGAAATCGAAGGAGGCGCACTATCTCCAACTGGAGATTTAATGGAATCTGTACAGAAAGGCGCAGAAGGCGGTACTGCTGCGGTAAACACAACCACACCATCCACAGACACCACAAAAGGGATGTTGTCAAAGCTCAATTCTACCGCACTAGGACAAGGCGTAGCTGGTGCGATTGACCTAATTAACCGCGACACCAGACAGCAATATATTAATGAACTTGACAGTGCGCTTACCCAATACGCGGGGGCAAGAATTGATCCTGATTTTATCGCAGGGATAGATGATCAAATAGCACTGCTTACAAATAACCCTGACGCATTTATTAATAAATCAAGTGCTTACAAACAACAGCTTGACGCTTTGGAACAAACAGTAAACAGGACATTAATAGCACAAGGCCATAACCCTGCTGAAAGCGGTTACGGCGCAACAGAGCTTGCAAAAGCCGTTGGAAGTTTTAGACAAAACTATATAAATAATGAAAGGGATTGGTTGTATTCGCTAAGGAGTGGGCAAGACCAGTTCGCTATTAGCGCACGGCAAGGGGATGTTGGGTTAGCCAACCTGAAACTTGACAGCAACGCCCTTAATGCACAGGCATGGGGATCTGTCACAAGTGGGCTTTCCAATATATTTTCACCAGAAAAAACTAACAGGTCTAGCGCGTCAGACATTATAGACGCATATAAATTTGGCCTTATAGGAGCAGCGGCATAATTAACAGACATTAAGGGGGAGGGGTGAGATGAGTAAAAAACAGATAGGCTCTTTTTTTATAGACCCAACGATTAAGGAACAGCAAAAAGCAGATAAGGCGAGGAAATCTATGCCTTACAATTTTAACTCTTGGATACACGGTGATCAGGCTTTGTCAAAGCAAGAATTTATGCAACAGAAACAGTCTGGTTTTCAAGAGCTACAATATGGCGATCCCGGATATCGGGAAGTACATTAATACAGTGCAAGTGCCAGGCAACAAAAAAACCATATATGACACCGATGCCCAATAACGCACAGCAAGACAAGTATGTTCACTATTAGTCAGATATATCAATAGGTTATAATGGTGAAAATGGCTTGTTTTTAGGGGTTTTAGCCCCATTAACTCCTTACGATAAGAGTAGATATCAAACTTTAAATATTTATATATACTGATGGACTCCTGGGCCGTATGGCTAAAGGACATAAAGACAGAAAGAAAAATACTTAAGGAAGATGCTTCCGCACGAACGATTCCATGAGGCCAGAATTTTGGAGTTAAAGCCAGAAGAAAAAGCTATTCAGGAAGAAGCGCTGGTGTTTGCACGAGCCAATAAAAAGAATATCGCAACGAGGTTCACCGATAAATCACGCTTTGCACCAGAAGAATCGCCAGTGTCTGTATTCATGGCAGGTTCCCCTGGAGCCGGCAAGACGGAAACTTCAATTGAATTATTGGTGGCACTTTCTGAGAAAGCCATAGAAATACTACGAATTGATCCTGATGATTTACGCCATGAGCTCCCTAATTACACAGGAGATAATTCATGGTTATTTCAAAAAGGGGTTTCAGTACTCGTTGAGAAAATCCACGACTTTGCATTAAAGCAAAAGCAAAGTTTCTTGCTTGATGGTACGTTAAGCAATTACGATAAAGCAAAACAAAATATTTCACGCTCCTTGAAAAAGAGACGTGTAGTGCAAATCCTTTATATTTACCAAGAACCAAAGCTAGCTTGGGAATTTGTACAGAGTCGTGAAGCGGTTGAGGGCAGACATATACTGCCTGAGCATTTTATTGAGCAATATTTTGCTGCCCGGAAGGTCGTTAATCGTCTAAAAAGTGAATTTGGAGCGGATATTAAGGTCGATTTATTACTTAAAAATACAGATAATACTAATAGGTTTTACAAGGCCGGGGTTGATCAAATTGACAATCACGTACCGGAAAAATATACTCCAGCCGACCTTGAGAATATTCTTGGTTTAGTGTAAGTTAATATTATGTTTTCAAAGAAAAAAACAATTGAAATCACCGCATTTGCGGATTTTATTCGTCACGCCTCTGCCAGAAAAAAGAAGCGTGTGTATTCTGGCGTCTTAAGAAAGGCAACAGACAGACAGGTTGAAATCATCCGCAAGGCACAAACCGCCTAATATACCTTATTCCTAATATATATTAGGAAACCTGTGTATTACTATGTTTTGTTTAAAAAGCCCCTAACAGTCTTTCAAGCATTACATTTCAATTCCACATAGTAGGCTCGCCTACATTCCTACCTAAATAGACAACGGGAGCAAAGGACTACTCATCGTAATAATCAAGTAGCCAACAGTGGATAGTTTGATATTTACTACCTGAGCACTTAAATTCTAGTAAATAAGGTTCTTCCTTCTGGAGATAGTAGAAGAACTCAAGAATCCTTAATCTATTTCTGTTATCATCCGCCCACTGCTTCCACTCTTTGATAATAAGATGTCTAGCCTCATCTTGTAGCATTACGTTAGTGACTCCTAAATATAATTCCCCCAGTTAACGGCAATTTACTCCGAATCCCACTAAGTTACCAAGAAAGCCCCTGTACTTCAGCCTCCCAGGGACTACATAGCTACAACCCTAGCTATCCCTATTAATGTATCAGGAACATGCCGCACGAAAGCTGACGTTTGCCCTATATAGCTCTGTAATGATATGTAGTAATATAGACCTCAACATATCCAGGGGGCTTTATGGCTAAGAAAACCAAGAAAAAGGGCAATATTCCAGAGGGTGATGTCAGACTGGCCGTGAATATGGACAGAAAGCTCCATAAGAAGCTCAAACTGGCCGCTGTCATGCGTGAAACCACCATAGGAGAGCTACTAGAGGATCTAATCAAGAAACACCTCTAGGGGCGCATATCAAGCCCATATCAGCACGTACTGACTCATACAGTACTACTGATCCACATATTTATACTGATCTCTGTATTTATACTGATCTCAGTATTTGTTGACATATTCCGTTCTGTTTCATATAGTTTCATTGTGTATTACCGTCCAATACGGTCTATACAGGTATTTGTTTGTTTACCGGAGACTATATGGAAGCAGAGTTGGGTCATATCATGCGTATCCTTGAAGAACTCCAATCCTCAGTTTCAATGATTGAGGAGCGAGTAACTTCATTCGTCCCTCGTAAGCACATAACAGATACCGTCAAGCAGCGTCACATCAGGATAATTTCAGCACTTGGTGGGCACTGTCCCTGTTGTGGAACCACTCAGATAGTCGATGAATATGAGATGGTGATAGAGGCCGAATTTGACCACTTCTACAGCAGGGAGCGGAGATATTTTGAGGATACCTGGTTGATATGTAGAGAGTATCATATAGGTATGAAATACAGAACTGACTTTCTTCCTGAGTTCCAGGTGTATCAGAGAAGGGCGAAGGTTATCGATAACGGGCAGTTACCGTTAGATTTGTAAAGATCAATGGGGGTGCAATCATGACAGATTCAGAAATAAACTTTAAAGCAGCTATGACATACGATGTGGTAGTGAAGGGAGAGGAAGCATACAGAAAGCGCGAGGATTCAATAGGGATTATACGCCGTTTTTTGCTTGTTTTTTTAACTAAAGACAAAAAGGAATTAATAGATGCTGTTGCGGATGAAGAATTTGCATTGGAGGCTGTGGAGATAATTGAAGCAGGTGGTAAAGAGATTGAATATCTTGAAAATATGATATCACTAATGAAGTCGGCTCGTAACAGATTGCTGTTAGTAATGTCAGGGGTGTATGAAGGTAAGGAGGTGCAAGCATGAAAGCCCTACACGCAGCCTGGTACGAACACGAACCAGGAGAAGAAATAACGGATATGACTCTAGTTGATAGTCTCATCCTTTACTTTCACGTAATGGATGCGCTAGGCGACTTAATGATGAGCGCGGAGAAACAAAGCCTAGCGGAATATACATTAACCCGCATAGGCTGGACGTTGATCAATCAAGCAAGGGAAGCGGAAAGCCTGGTTGACCAGTGGCACAAACAGAAACAAGGAAACGTAACCCAATTAACAGCTGATGATCAATCTTAAGTAATCATACATTGCCAAGGA
>CAZDFI010000034.1:0-25327 GCA_964504725.1 uncultured Enterobacteriaceae bacterium | reverse complement strand
CGTTTCGCCTGATCATGACAATTTCACTAATCACACACAGTGCAATTTCTTCAGGTGTTTGAGGAGCCAAATCCAGACCTGAAGGTGCCATTACACGGTCTAAATCTGTATCACCAAATCCCTCTTCTCTTAGGTAGTCCATAACCAGGCGAGATCTTTTACGACTTGCAATTAATGCGATGTAATTTGCATCTGATGCAAGCGCCTGTTTCATAGATTTATGATCACCTTTATGTTGGGTTGCTATGACGACAAAATCATCCATCAATGGTTTTAATTGTTCATAATGCATATCATCCCTTATAAGCTGACAGGCGTTTGGATATTTATCCCTATCAACAATTGGATCGTTAACGATAACGTTTAACCCCAACAAATCACCCATGGTGCAAATACATTCAGCCACTCTTCCATGACCCATGATCCATAAAGTTGGTTTAGGTATTACAGGTTCAATATACACACGCATACTTCCTCCGCAGGGCATGCCTGCGCCTAATACTTCATCATTCATATCAATATCAAGAACCGTAGTTTCACCAGAATCTATACAGTTCAATGCTGTGGTACATGTCATCGATTCAGCACAACCACCACCAACCCAACCAGCCACTATTCTTCCGTTCCTATCGATGACTGCTTTTGAGCTGGTTTTCGCAGAAACCGAACCTACCATCTCCACTACTGTCGCAACTGCAAACGGCTCTCCTGTTTTTCTTAGCTCATTAATATAATCAAGCACTTCTTTTGCCATTATCTGACCCTCTTTTCGTTTTCTGGTTTAACCTTGTTTAAATAATCTATAGTCATCAGGTGAATCGATATCAGTGATTACATGGTCATTTTCCATTTCAAATGCATAGACTAATTCAGGATTTTTTTCGATAAGCTTTCTACATCCCAGATTACTTTCCCCGTTTAATATTTTGTTTCGATGTTCATACGACAGAATAATAGGGTTACCACGTCGATTGTTATAAGTTGGCACTAAAATTGAGCCATAAGGACGTTGATCATAAGCGCTTATCAAATAGTCTATATCTTCACTACTGAGTAGAGGTTGATCTCCCAAACAAACCATCACGCCATCACAGGATTTTTCAATTTTACTTAAGCCTTTATGTACCGAACTCATTTGACCTTGCTGATAATCATCGTTATGAACTTTTGATACAGGTAACCCGACGAGTAAATTTCTAACCACCTCTGGTTGATAGCCGGTAACAACAATAATTTCACTTACATTCGACGCTAATATCGTGCTCACTGTCTGTCTGATAAGTGCCTGACCATTAATTTTTAATTCCATTTTATTTCTTTCGCCCATACGCCTGGATTCTCCAGCAGCGAGGACAATAGCCGTTATACTCGGCCATTCATTAAACGATTTTTTTTCTGCAATATTCATAAACTGATTAACTACCACCTGAAGAACAACAACTACTGGACGTTTCAGAATCTTTTACTTCATACTCCTTAACTGATTCAGTTATATTTTTCGATTGATTTATGTCACTTTTTTCATATGCTGCTGATCGGCGGTATTTAACCAAACCAGCTAATACAGATAATGCAATCTCTTCCGGTGTTGATGCTCCTATCTCTATACCCGCGGGGGAAGTTATTTTTTCAATCTGGGCCTTATTAACACCACGATCTCTCAATTTATTTTTTAATTTATCTGCTTTTTTTGCACTTGCAATAAAAGCAACGTAAGTTGATTCAATTTCTAACGCAGCAATCAAACAGGCTTCATCTCGTTGACCCTGCGATGCTACGATAACTAAGGGAGGGCTGGTAAATTCAACATCAGATAATTTTTGATCAGAAACTATTCGAATAGCATCCTGAAATTTATCTTTATTTTTTTCTTCCTCGGCATTACATACCGCCACTATCACTCTAAAACCTGTGTATTTGGCCAAGGCACATAAACTCACTGCGACGGGCGCAGAGCCAATAATCAGTAACGGTATTTGTGATAATACGGGTTCAATAAAAATATCTAATGTGCCTCCACTATAACAACTTGATCCAAAATCAATAATCCCTTCAAGATTAGCTTCCCCTCCCTTGGGACTGACTCGAATTAATCGTGGTTGACCATCTTGTAATGATTCACGCGCTGACTTTAGAACTGCAGGTTGTGCACAACCTCCACCGATCCAACCCTGAATATCTCCTTCAGTTTCAATGATTGCTTTTGAACCCGGCCTGGCTGAAGTGGGTGATTGCGCTCTCACAACAGTTGCAAAGGCAAAAGGTTTACCTTTTTCTACCAACTCAGTTGCTCTCTTTAAGATTTCTTCATTATTCACAATTATTACCGTAAATTGATTTGCTATAACTCGACTATTTTCTATAACTCAACTAAATGGGATTCCAATGCCATAAGACTCTCTAAATTGTGTGCCGATGCAAACAGATCAAGGTGAGGTAATGCAGCTTGCATACATTTTGCAATGGGTTCATATCCATCTCTACCTAATAATGGATTTAACCAAACCAATTTACGGGCACGGTTTTTTATAAAAGACAATTGCTTGGTTAATGATTCTGGCGTCCCTGTATCAAGACCATCACTGAAAATGATCACAACAGTGTGTGAAGTGATCATGTGCCGCCCATAATCCTGGTTAAATTTTTCCAGGCATTCACCGATCCGGGTGCCACCGGACCAACCCGCAGACATTAATGCCAGCTTCTTTTTAACAATGTTTATGTCACCTTCAATTAACGCGTCGGTGATATGTACCAGGTGCGTATGGTAAACAAAGGCATCGGCGTTCTTAAAAGCGCCAACAATTCCTCGTGCAAAACGCAAAAATAAGTAACTATAGAGACTCATAGAACGGCTTACATCAAGCAACAAGATAAGACGTGGCAACTGCTTTTTCTTCTTCCGATAAATTAATTCCAATGGCGTACCACCATGACACAAACTATTACGGATGGTACGTCTTAAATTAATGCGTCGTCCCTGACGCTGGTCACGTTGGCGACGAATTAGGCGACGGCGCATCCTTCGAGCCAGGCGTTCGACCATCTGTTCCATCAAATTCATCTGTTGAAGATCATCTAAAAACCGAAAATCAGTTTGCGTCTGTGTTTCACTACTACTGGCTCCAGTCAGTGTCCCCCCTTCCCCAGCTATATCTTCATCTTGTAGTTGCACTTGATCTGATTCAGCTACGTCATTTAAATTATTGGGATTGTCTGATTCATCGTTTACTTCCTGTTTGCCATCTGCATTTACAGCCGACGAGGATTGAATTTGACTTTTAAAATTAGTGACTAACCAATAATCCTCAAACAGCTCATCAAAACGTTCCCAATCACGACTATTATTACAAAGCAGGCTACGCAATCCCCATTTCAATCTTCTTTGATTGATTACATTGCAATACCTGGCAATGACCAGTGCGTCGCATTCTTCCTTTATCCCAACCTTAAATCCATTGTCCCGGACAAACCGCACAAACCCAATAATATGTTCAACCAGCGGATTGCTCTGGTTTTCATAACTATGTTTTTTAGATTTGATCGAATGCATGATTATTACCCTGCATTGGCCACCAATCGTTCGAATACATCTTCCGTGATATGGTTACGATCCTCTTTTGTCTTAAGTAAACAGACCAATGTGGTCATGATCAGCTCGGGATCATCATCGAGTTTTTTAATATCCAACTTCATTAATGCAGCTGCCCAATCCAGAGTTTCGCCTATCCCCGGTTTTTTGCGTAGATCCTGCTTTCTAAGCTCTTGGATATAAGCAACTACCTGGGATGCCAAATTTTTACTAATATCAGGAACACATCGATTAACAATCCGTAGTTCCTTTTCAAAACTGGGGTAATTTACATAGTGATATAAACAACGCCTACGTAGAGCATCACTTAGCTCACGTGTACCATTAGAAGTTAAAATCACATGAGGGATAGTTGTTGCCGGGATGGTCCCTAGTTCAGGTATACTGATCTGAAAATCAGACAAAACCTCTAAAAGAAATGCTTCGAATTCCTCATCGGCACGATCTATTTCATCGATTAATAAAACTGGCGAAACAGGCTGTGTTATTGCCTGTAATAATGGACGCTTTAAAAGGAATTCTTCGCTAAAAATATGTTCTCTTTTTTCTGTTGCAGATGTGTTTTCAGTTTCTTGCAACTTGATTGTTAATAGCTGGTGTTGATAATTCCATTCATACACCGCCGAATTAACATCCAATCCTTCATAACATTGTAACCGTATTAATGGACAATCAAAGATAGTGGCCAATGCCTTGGCGACCTCCGTCTTTCCAACACCCGCATCACCTTCCAGTAATAGTGGCCGTCTTAATTCTGTGGTTAATAATAAAGTTGATACAAGATCTTTTTCAGCTATGTAGTTAGCTTCAGTTAATCTTGATTGTAATTCCGTCATATCCAACATACGTTATTTGCTCCGTCGCCAGCATCACGATGTCATCAATAGATTGATGAATATTATTTAATAACCATGATCAGAATATCCTTGTCTATTCATGATGTTTAAAAAAATGTATTTACGCTTGTTTTGATTTTCCGCCAAACAAACCTTTTAAAAAATCCATAATGAGTTGCCAGGTAAATGCAAGACCATTAAATTCTCTGGGGACTTCTGCTACCTTTGCGGCAGCTGCTTCCGCTTCTGCACCTTCACCTAATGAAATGACCTTATTGGCAAAGTTATCCGCAAACTGCTGGATAATACGATCTGACACTGAATCCATCATACGCCCGCCAAAACTTGCAAATTTGCCATTGACGACGATATTTGATTTGCCAACAAGCTCGCATTGTCCATCATCTGTTTCACGAATTGAGGCGGTAAGATCCAACGTTGCACTAGATGTCCCTTTAACATCGGAACCCTCACCCAATAAATTAAGTTCTCGTTTCTCGGTATCGATACTTTTGAGTTCAAGTTTGCCCTTGAAAGCAGCGGTCGCAGGGCCAATCTTGATTTTGACCTGGCCCTCAAAATGAGTTTCATCCGCTTGAGCGGTAATCTCTGCGCCAGGCATACAGCTCGCTACAACTTTTATATCCTGTAAAACAGCCCAACCACTACTTGCTGGCGCATTAATTGGATATGCTTTATCTATAGTGACCTTCATTAAACTTCTTCTCCCGTTCTATATTTTCCAAATCTAGTAGCCACACAAAAAGTTTGAGACAAACTCATGATGAGATTGGAAATTATGAGATGTCTCAACATAGTATTTCTCAAATCTGGTTATTAACTTCTTTTATCAAGACCCAGTTCATGGATCTTCTTCCATACACGATGAGCCGTATGTGGCATATCCATATGTGTCACGTCCAGATGTGCAAATGCATCTATCACTGCATTGGAAAAACAGGGAATACCACCAACATGAGGTGATTCAGCGACACCCTTGGCACCTATCGGATGATGAGGAGAAGGTGTCACAGTAAAATCTGTTTCCCATTTAGGTGTCTCAACAGCTGTTGGCAGGAAGTAATCCATCAGACTATTGCCGATGAGATTTCCCTCTTCATCAAAATCAATAAGCTGCCCCATTGATACAGCAAAGGCTTCTGTCAATCCGCCGTGTATTTGACCTTCAATGATCATGGGATTAAT
Organism: uncultured Enterobacteriaceae bacterium; assembly: GCA_964504725.1. Taxonomy (GTDB): domain Bacteria; phylum Pseudomonadota; class Gammaproteobacteria; order Eutrophobiales; family Eutrophobiaceae; genus SMWN01. The sequence continues at coordinate 19,693 of CAZDFI010000034.1, read as the reverse complement.
GCGCGTTCCGCAATCGTCCAGTGCATAAAATCGTCTGACCTTTACCTCGCCAGTATATTTGTCGATATCGACGACACAGACATAGGTGCCGAAGGGAAAAGTAAAGTTTGGTGGATCATAATAATCAACCGCCTCTAATCCATTTTCCATACCATCTGGCACGTTGCTATAGGCGGCCATGGCAATTTCTTTCATGGTCTTGGCTTGATCCGGAACGCCCTTGACCTTGAATTGATCCACATCCCACTCAAGATCGTCTTCACTCACTTCTAACAAATGGGCTGCAATCTTGCGGGCCTTGTCTTTAATTTTTCGACAAGCATTAGCAACCGCTGCGCCACCCACCGGTGTCGAACGTGAACCCCAGGTTCCTGCACCATAGGGGGCCGTATCTGTATCACCCTCTTCTACCTGGATCTCTTCGGAGGGGATACCCAACTCAGTGGCAATAATCTGGGCATAAGTGGTCTGGTGTCCCTGTCCCTGGCTCTGTGTACCCATACGGGCAATGGCACTGCCGGTAGGATTAACCCGGATATCGCAACTATCGAAGAGTCCAATCCCGAGAATATCGCAGGCCTTGGTCGGTCCGGCCCCAACGATCTCGGTAAATGTGCTAATGCCAATCCCCATTAACTCACCTTTAGCACGCTTATGCGCTTGCTCGGTACGGAGTTTGTCGTAGTCAACGGCTTCCAATACTTTATCTAGAGCAGTTTCATAATCACCACTGTCGATCTGCCAACCAAGAGAAGTGTTATAAGGAAATTGCTCAGGTTGAACAAAGTTACGTCTACGAATTTCGGCCTTATCAATATTCAGTTTTTGCGCAAGAACATCGATCATACGTTCGATTAAATACACTGCCTCGGTGACTCGTAAAGAGCAACGATAGGCGACGCCACCGGGTGCCTTGTTGGTATATACCGCATCGACCCGTACGTGTGCTGTTGGAATATCATAAGAACCAGTACAAATGCTAACCAGGCCTGCTGGCCATTTGGTCGCCGAGACATGAGCGTTAAACGCACCGTGATCGGCGAGATAACTAAAGCGTAGCGCCTTAATGCGACCGTCTTTATCTGCCGCCAGTTCGCCGATGCCGTGATAGTCACGGGCGAATCCTGTGCTCGAAAGATTTTCAATCCGACTCTCAATCCATTTGACCGGTCGGCCAAGGACAATCGAAGCAACAATAGCAGCCACATAACCTGGATAGATTGGAACTTTATTACCAAATCCGCCGCCGATATCATTGGTAATAACACGAATCTTACTCTCCGGTATGCCGGACAGCATGGCGAGCACCGTGCGTACCAGATGAGCATTTTGCGTGGTCATGTAGACCGTTAAATGACCCTTAATCTTGTCGAACGATCCGACACAGCCACAGGTTTCTAAAGGACAGGGATGCACACGCGGATTCAGTATCTCCTCTTTTACCGTGACTTCTGCAGCTTCAAAAATTGCATCGGTAGCGTCTTTATCACCTGCCTCCCAGGTGAAAATATGGTTATCATGCAGGCGTTTGCCATGACCGACTTCGTCTTTACCAACAAGGTCATCACGAATGATAGGGGCATCTGCATCCATCGATTTATGTGGATCAACAATGGCAGGCAATGCTTCATATTCCACTTCCACTAAATCCACTGCATCGTATGCAATAGAACGATCTTCAGCAATAACCATGGCCACTTCCTGCATCTGGAAACTCACTTTCTCGTCAGCCAAAACCGCTTGGACGTCACTACCAAGTGTCGGCATCCAATGCAAATTTAATGGTTTTAAATCATCTGCTGTAAGTACGGCAAGTACCCCTGGTAATGCCAGCGCCTTGTCCTTGTTGATTGATTTTATTCTTGCATGGGCATGTGGGCTACGAACTAAAGCCGCATGAACCATACCCGGCATATCTACATCACCAACATAACTGCCTTTACCTTGTATAAATCTTGGATCTTCCTTACGCTTTCTTGAACACCCCATTCCTTCCAGTTTTGCTTCACGTTCTAATTGTTCTGCTGTTGCTGCCATGTTAAATGCCCCCTATGCAGTTTCTTGTATTTTTTTAGCAGCGTATTGCACTGCTTTAACAATATTTTGATATCCGGTACAACGACATAGGTTGCCCGATATGCCGGCACGAATTTCTTCTTCCGAAGGATCCGGGTTTTCTTGCAGTAAACGATAGGCGCGCATTTGCATGCCAGGTGTGCAGTAACCGCACTGTAAGCCATGCTCTTGCATAAAACCTTCCTGCACGGGATGTAATTCGCCATTGGTCGCGAGGCCTTCGACGGTCATTACTTCAGCGCCATCTGCCTGTACGGCCAGATATGTACAAGATTTGACTGACTTACCATTGATATCGACAGTGCAGGCGCCGCAATGACTGGTTTCACAACCAATATGGGCACCGGTTTGTTTAAGTTGCTCACGAATGACATAGATGAGCAAATCACGGGGCTCAACGATGACATCAACGTGTTGTCCATTGAGTTTAAAAGAGACTTGTTGTTTAGCCATAGTCATTATCCTCTAGCTCGTTCACATGCTTGATAAATTGATCGTCGTGTCATTTCAGCTGACATGTGTTTTTTGTATTCAGCATCACCACGTGGATCATCAGTCGGGCTACACATTTCAATCACTTTTTGGGCAGCCTGTTCGACCAAGTTATCGTCAATCTCTTTGCTCGTTAATATGACTTCAGCTAAAGTCGCCCTAAATGCTGTAGGTGCGGCATTGGTTAATGCAATGTTAATCTTCTTACAGATATTACCATCCAGTTCGATCACGACAGCGGAAGCCGCTGTAGCAAAATCGCCGGTTTTACGTTTAAGTTTGGTATAGGCAGATCCGGTATTCTTTGATAAAACGGGTACCTGAATCTCGGTAAGAATTTCGCCTTCTTCTAATTGAGTGAAATACGTATCAATAAAAAAGCCATCTGCAGGAACAGTTCTTGTCCCATTCGGGCCAGTCAATACAAACGACGCATCCAGGACCAACATGATGGCCGGATGGTCATTGCCTGGATCGCCATGGGCGATATCACCCCCAATCGTGCCGCAATTACGTACTTGCGGATCAGCGATTAATTTTGCTGCTTCGGGAATAAGTGGACATTTTTTATTTAATAAATCTGATGCAATGAGTTCATTCTCTGTCGTCATTGCTCCAATATGAATAATGCCTTTTTCTTCACGTATACCGCGCAGACTGTCGATACGGTTTAAATCGATAAGATGTTCCGGTTCTGCGAAACGGAGCTTCATCATCGGTAAAAGGCTGTGACCTCCAGCTAACACCTTGCCTTCTTCACCGAATTGTCCGAGTAGTGAAATCGCTTCGTCCAGTGTCGTAGGTGCGTGGTAATTGAACGTACTTGGGATCATGGATCAACCTCCCCCTCTGTTAGTGTTTATGGGCTGATATTCAGTTAAAATTGTTATTATAATTAGTGTTTACGGTCGAATAATTTCGAAAGCATCAAACAAAATCACCGGATCACGTACTATTTAACCCTAACTGTCTATTGTATTATCCGAAGGACTTTTCTATTTCTCTTGAAGTTATTTTTCAAACTATATTGCACGAGATGCCGTTTCATAATCACGAGTGGGGATAATAGTCACCCCAATGTGAAATCACGATTTCTCTCCATCTTTAGTCTTTTACAATCAACTTTATATGATTAATGTTCATTCGCTATAACCTGGATGTTATTCAAGTAAATATTTATGTATTTGGTGATTCAAACCTGTTTTTTAGTGCTAAACCCCTTGTGACAAATCACTTGATAATCTCCACTTAGCGCTTTCGTTAATTTCGATGACACACCTTAAGGGGGGCGTGATGACTCAAACTAAGCATATAATAATATTAAAAGTAGTAATTGCATGTGTTGTAACTCTGGGAATCCAAACAACTGCCTTTGCGGCAGAACCAAAAAACCGTGTCTTTTTCCGTGGTGGTTTTGCCCAGTTAGAAGATGATCGTTCAGGCCAGATATTTGTCGATGCAGCCGGTGCTACCGGGAGATTTACTGACGATAGTGGTTGGTATGCCGGTGCCGGTTTTGATTTTCTTCTCTCTCCGGATACTCTGGGCCTGTTACCGGGCGTCTGGACGATCGCGGAACTAACGCTGGAATTTCGTAATGTGGGTTCAAGAGAGAATACACCAACAGTGGCCTGCCTCATTGGTGCTAGCACTCTTGGCGCACCACCTACTGTATGCGATAACGGCACACAAAATTTAAATATGTTTAGTGTCTCCGCCTCACCCAAGCTTAAATTCATGGAAGGCAGTAATATTCGACCCTGGGTCATCCCAGCCGGTATGGATTTTGTTGTGATTAGCCCACCATCTGATGCCTCCAATTACCTGGATATCGGCATCGTGTCTGGCGCGGGTATTGATTACCAGGTGATGCCCGGTATTACCCTCGGAGCTGAGGCCCGTTATCATTGGCTCACAGGTCAGACCAATGGCGATACTGCCCTGGCCGGTGGTGATGCAGACGCTAATGCCTGGACCGCCGGTGTAACACTCGGCATAGGCTTCAACTAAAGGAGAGGCAGACTATTTTCGTCTTAGGGCAAGGTCTGAACAAGTTGCAAAATTCATTTAGTCGTCATTCTGGCGTAGGCCAGAATCCAGTCAAAACAATTGTTTACTGGATGCTGGTATTCACCAGCATGACGATATATATACTTAATCAGAGGTTCCTTAGGTTAACTGCTGTTGCCTAAGACAAAAAAAACCATTCTTCTAATAAGATTTTCATGTACCCAACATACAAGGACGTATGTTATGTACTATTAATTATGTGATTGCTTTTGTTTCCATTAAAACCATCACTTTTTAATCTAATGTTTATCTGAAATTAACACCGGGGGTAATAACATGATATTTACTGTGCATCATATTTTAGATAAAAAGAACAAAACAGTATCAACAATTTCCCCAGAAGCTACTGTTCAGGAGGCCATTGAAATCATGGCGAAAGAAACAATCAGTGCTTTACCTGTTGTCGTTAAAGGGAAAGTTACGGGTATCATTTCTGAACGCGATTATATTCGAAAAGCCGCTCCGAACAGACTATTGCCATGGGAAATCAGAGTTGATGAGATAATGACAACCGATGTCATTAGTACTACAAGAACAGAATCTATACATATCTGTATGACGACAATGTCAAAGAATCGAATCAGACATTTACCTGTCATAGAGAAAGAACAACTCATTGGAATAATATCTATAACAGATGTGGTTCGTGCACTCCGTTCATTTCGTTTTACAACAGAGAATGTAGCTTGTCTAGAATAATTTTTTATACCCCCATATAGAGTTCCAAGAAGTCATGTCGATAGATAAAACCCTGTAACATAAATTCCCATTCCTGTGCATGTATCTTTTTCTCAAAGCCTTATGCACTTGGGAAGATTGGCCGCAACGAAAGAAATCAGTATCAAAACCCAAACTGCAGTACTTGTGCTTATTAAGCAGTAGTAGACATGACACTGACACAAATTGCCAGCAACGCTCCTGGCATTAAACCAAGAATGAGTAAGGCCAGGCCATTAATGCTCAGGGCAAAGCGCATTTGTTTTGATGCCTTGATGGCAGTCATTGCATCCGCTTTATCAAAATACATGAGTTTAATTACGCGTATATAATAATAGGCGCCAATGATAGAGAAGAAGACGGCCATCGCCGCTAGCCAGACAAAACCGGCGTCAACTAACTCTTTCAGGACAAACCATTTCCCCCAGAAACCTAGGAATGGCGGTACGCCGGCCATGGAAAACATTAGAATCAACATTATAAAAGAAAACCACGGACTTCTCTCGGATAATCCTTTGAAATGTGCCAACTCGTCTGCTTCAAAACCTTTTCTTCCAAGCAAGATAACCATACCGAATGCACCCATGCTCATCATGGCATAAGTGATGATGTAAAACATGGAACCTGCATAACCCGAAGGTGTGCCTGACAATAGACCTAATAATAGAAAACCAACATGTGCAATGGTCGAGTAGGCCAACATACGTTTAATGTTGGTCTGGGATATGGCAACAATATTACCTATTGACATAGAAAGAATGGACAGGATAATGAGCATCCCTTGCCAGTCATCTACCAAAGGCTGCAAGCCATCAACTAACAGCCTCATTGCCATTGCAAAAGCTGCCAATTTAGGTGCGCTGGCGATAAATAATGTGACAGACGTCGGTGAACCCTGATAAACATCAGGCACCCACATATGAAATGGCACGGCGCCCAGTTTGAAGGCAATCCCAACCAGGATAAAAACAAGCCCGAAGATCAATAACGGATTACCTGCATCACTTTCAATATTCGTTGCAATCGTTGCCAACTCCAAACTTCCTGTGACACCGTAAATCATCGACATACCATATAACAACATTCCTGATGCGATTGCACCCAATACAAAGAATTTCATTGCGGCTTCAGAAGCAGCAGTTGATTCTCTGTGCATGGCGATCATGGCGTAGAGTGAAAGCGATAACAATTCCAGTCCGAGATAAACAGTCAAAAAACTGTAGGCTGAAATCAATATCATCATGCCTAATATGGCAAATAATCCGAGGACAAAATATTCTCCTTTTAGCCAGCCGTGCTCTTTTAGATATTCATGCGAATAAAGAAATACAAATAAGCCAATAACAAAGACGCCGATCTTTAAAACCACACTCATACCATCGCTGATAAAACTATTACCGAATGCATAGACAGTCTGTTCTGGCCAAAATCTAAACACCAATACAGCCGTTAAAACAAGCGTGAGCTGGGTGAGATAATAAGTGACTTTACGTAGCGGATCCTGACTGAAGGTATCTACGATTAATATCATACTGGCCATGGTCAGCATGAATATTTCGGGCGTCAATATCAGGATTTCTGCTTTTGATATCATGTTACTGGCTCACGTTATAAGTTCGTCTTTGTTTGCAATACTTGCTCGAATAAATGCTCCAGCGTCGGATGCATTGCATCAAACAACGGTGCTGGATACAGACCAAATAACAATACAGCAATCGCCAACATTGATAGAATAAACGTTTCGCGTTGATTAATATCTTTCAGTTCGGCGATGTTATCGTTTGCCACATCACCAAAAATGACTCTTTTATACATCCATAATGTATAAGCGGCACCAAGTATCAGGGTCGATCCCGCCACAAATGCAATCCAGAAACTGGCCTGATAACTGCTGAGAATAACAACGAATTCACCCACGAAGCCTGAGGTCCCCGGGAGTCCTGAATTTGCCAATGCAAACAACATCATGAAAGCCGCAAAATGTGGCATGGTATTGACCACACCGCCGTAATCTTTGATTTCTCGGCTATGTACCCTGTCATACATGACACCGACACATAGAAATAACGCTCCGGAAATAAAACCGTGAGAAATCATTTGCACCATTGCGCCTTCAAGTGCAAACACGCCGCCTTCAGTCGAACCCGTTGCAGCGTAAATACTGAAACCAACGAAGAAGCCCAACGTCACAAAGCCCATGTGTGAAACCGATGAATAAGCAATGAGCTTTTTCATATCCTGTTGAACCAGGGCGACAAAACCAATATAAGCAATGGCGATCAACGACAATACGATCATCATGGTATCGAAATACAGACTGGCATCAGGTGTAATCGGTAAACTGAAACGAAGAAAACCATAGCCTCCAAGTTTCAACAAGATCGCGGCAAGTATCACTGAGCCACCGGTTGGCGCTTCGACATGTGCATCCGGCAACCATGTATGGACTGGCCACATTGGGATCTTTACTGCAAAAGCGAGTAAAAAAGCGATAAAGATGAATTTTTGTACATCCAAAGCCAACGGTAAATGATGCAATTCGGCGATATTAAATGAACCAGACTGAGAGTACAGATAGATAAAGGCCACCAGCATAAATACTGACCCCAGGAAGGTGTACAGAAAGAATTTAATGGTTGCGTAAACTCGCCTGGGACCACCCCATATTCCAATGATCAGAAACATTGGAATCAGCATTGCTTCCCAGAAGACGTAAAACAACATGGCATCCATTGAAGAAAAGACACCATTCATCAGTCCTTCCATAATCAAAAAAGCCGCCAGATATTGGGATATCTTTTTTTCTATGACTTCCCATGCGGCCAGGATGACCAATACCGTCATAAAGGTGGTGAGTATGATCAAAGGCATGGCAATACCATCAACACCTAAATGATAATTGATATTAAATGTTTCTATCCAGTACGCGAACTCGACAAATTGCATTTCGTGCGTATTGATATTGAAATCTATATACAACAAGGTGGATAACAGAAAAATCACCACAGAGATCATCAATGCCAGTGTCTTGACTGTCTCTTCCTGTCTGTCACCCGCATACAGCACCCATATGCCACCGACAACCGGGCCCCAGATTAACAAACTCAATATTGGTAATTCAGCAAACATTCTTTAATGTTTTATAATTCTTTCTTATGATTAAATTAATTTATGTACAAACACTGCAAGGAACAATAACAATCCAGCGATCATGGCAAAGGCATAGTGGTATAAATATCCTGATTGTATTTGCCTGATAACGCCCGAGAACCATCGGACAGACAATGCAGAGCCATTGACGATGAGACCATCAATGAGTTTGACATCACCCATTTGCCAAAGGAGTCGCCCTACCCCTTTCGCACCACCGGCAAAAACTTTTTGATTAAAGTCATCGATACCATATTTATTGACCAGCAGGCGATAAATCATGCTCAGATTATTGGCAATCTTCTCAGGCACGGTTGGAAACTTGATATACATCAACCATGCTGTAAACACCCCTGAAAATGCGAGCAAGATAACCGTTGGATGACTAATTGCATGGACAAAGAATTGCCACGCGATTTCATACCACTCACCATGGTAATGACGCCCCAACTCAAGCAATACGGCATGGTCTTCAGCAACCTGTATTGCACCAGCAAAGTGATTACCAAATAACATCGGCCCAGCGAACCACGCACCAAGCATTAGTGAAGGAATTGCCAGTATTAATAGCGGCACTGTGACAACTCGTGGGCATTCATGCAGATGTTCCCATGTGTGTTTATCCATTTTTTCCTGACCATGAAAAGTCATAAAGAAAAGACGGAAACTATACAGCGCGGTAATAAAGACACCTGATAATACAGCGACATAGGCATAACCAGCGGCAGGCAACGTGGAGAGATGTACAGCCTCGATAATGGCATCCTTGGAATAAAAACCAGATGTCCCCGGGAAGCCAATCAGTGCAATTGAACCGACCAGACAGGTTATCCATGTGATGGGCATATATCTATAAAGACCGCCCATCTTGCGCATGTCTTGCTCATGGTGCATCGCGATGATAACGGCACCCGCAGCAAGAAATAACAAGGCCTTAAAGAAGGCATGCGTCACCAGATGAAACATAGCAGCGGCATAGGCAGAAGCACCCAACGCGACCGTCATATAGCCTAATTGCGATAAGGTCGAATAGGCAATGACACGTTTAATGTCATTCTGCACCAGACCAAGCAGACCCATGAAAAATGCTGTTGTTGCCCCGATAATCAATATGAAGTTCAACGCTGTTTCGGACAACTCGAATAGGGGTGACATGCGCGAAACCATAAAGATACCGGCGGTCACCATGGTTGCTGCATGTATCAAAGCTGAGATTGGCGTTGGGCCCTCCATGGAATCGGGCAACCATACATGCAAGGGGACTTGCGCTGATTTACCCATCGCACCGATAAAGAGACATATACAAATGACCGACATGAGTGACCAGGATTCATCGCCCCAGATATTTACAGTCACAGAGGCCAATGCCGGCGCCTGTTCAAACACTTCAATATAATCCATCGAATGAAAATGCATGAATACCGCAGCAATCCCCAGGAGGAAACCAAAATCACCGACACGGTTCACCAGAAACGCCTTCAAATTTGCGAAGATTGCACTCTCACGTTTAAACCAGAATCCTATCAACAAATATGAGACCAGCCCAACTGCCTCCCAGCCGAAGAATAACTGCAAGAAATTATTCGACATCACCAACATCAACATAGAGAAGGTGAACAAAGAGATATAACTGAAAAAACGTTGATAGCCCGGATCATCATGCATATATCCGATGGTATAAATATGAATTATCCACGAAACGAAACTAACGACCACCATCATGGTGACAGAGAGTTGATCTACCAGAAAACCAATTTCGAAATGTAAACCACCACTGTTTAACCAGGTATAGACTGAGGCGTTATAGATTTCACCACCATTGTAAAAGAGATGGTAATAGGCCAATAAGGAGAGAATAAATGATACTCCGACACCGACAATGGTCACCCAGTGTGCACAACTACGACCTATCAACTTGCCAAGCAATCCCGCAATAACTGAGCCTAGCAAAGGAGCTAGCACAATAGTGAGATAGATATTTTCCATATTTCCAAATAGATTCATGACTATTAGCTAACCTTGCATGCTCTTTAAGTCATCAACATTAATCGTATTCCTGTTACGAAACAGGACGACAAGAATCGCCAATCCGATCGCAGACTCAGCAGCGGCTACGGTTAATATGAAAAATACAAATACCTGTCCGTTGATATCACCAAGAAAATATGAAAAGGCAATGAAATTCATGTTCACTGATAACAACATCAGTTCAATACACATCAATATGATCAGGATATTTTTTCTATTAATAAATATTCCTGCGACACTGATGCAGAAAAGCAAGGCCGCAAGGATCAGAACATTGGATAAGGCAATCATGTTGACTCCTCATCTACAGATTTTTGTTCAGGTTCAGGATCTTGCTTCTCAACTTTCATTTTAACGATTCTGAGTCTGTCAGTACTTTTAACGGCAACCTGATCACCAGGTTTTTGTGCTTTGCTGGAGCGCGGGCCACGCATTGTCAGCGCAATTGCAGCAATAATCGCAACCAGTAAAATGGCACCCGCAATTTCAAAAGGATACAAATAAGATGTATACAAGGCCTTACCCAACTCGGTCGTGTTGCTGTAATCAGCACCGTGACGTTGAACAACATCGCTTACCAGGCCGAACTCCCCGGCATTAATTACCAGAACCATGGATAAGGCCATTAAAATAGCGACCGTGGCGCCGATGGGTAAATATCGCGCAAAGCCTTCTCGCAGGGCAGATAAATTTATATCCAGCATCATGACCACAAACATAAACAGAACCATTACCGCACCGACATAAACCAGAACCAGGGTAATGGCCAGGAATTCTGCCTCAAGTAATAACCAGATGGCGGAGCTTGAGAAAAAAGCAAGAATCAAAAATAAGGCTGCGAATACTGGATTGCGTACGGTAATCATCAGTCCGGCAGACATGAGTAATAAAGCAGAAAAAATATAAAAGACTGTTTGTTCAATCATCTATAAGGTGCTTCCTCGGCACGATCTTTTGCGATCTGCTCTTCTGCTTGATCACCTACTTCAAGCAACATCTCTTTTGTCATGATTAAATCACTGCGTTGCTCACCGTGATATTCAAAGATACGGGTTTCGACGATAGCATCGACCGGACAGGATTCTTCACAGAAGCCACAATAGATACATTTGGACAGATCGATGTCATATTGTGTCGTACGACGACTTCCATCTTCACGCTCTTCAGATTCAATGGTAATCGCAACTGCTGGGCACACCGCTTCACATAATTTACAGGCAATACAACGTTCTTCGCCATTTGGATAACGTCGCAAGGCATGTAGCCCGCGAAATCGCTGTGACTGCGGTGTTTTTTCTTCAGGATATTGTACTGTTATTTTTTTCTTGAAAAAGTAACGTCCAGTCACTCTCAAACCCTTGATTAATTCAAGAAGGAACAGACTTTTTATATATCGTGCAGTGATTTTAATCATCATTTATACCTAATCAAACCACCACGGCATGTTTGTCACGACCATGACTGATGCAACAATTAGCCAGACAATGGTAATCGGAATAAATATTTTCCAGCCCAGACGCATGATCTGGTCATAACGATAACGTGGAAAAGTTGCACGTAACCATAAAAACATAAACAGGAAGAATGAGGTTTTTGCGAGCAACCAGATGATACTGGATTCGCCAATCACAGGAACACCCTGAAAAGGCGATAACCACCCACCAAAAAACATGACGGATGTCAGAACTGCAATAATAATCATGTTGGCATATTCAGCCATAAAGAAAACTGAAAAGGCCATGCCGCCATATTCAACATGAAAACCTGCAACGATTTCCGACTCACCCTCAGCAACATCAAAGGGAGCGCGATTTGTTTCAGCCACACCAGAGATAAAATAAACCACGGCCAGCGGTAATAAAGGTAGCCAGAACCAGTGGATAATACTGCCGCTCTGTGCGTCCACAATGTCACCAAGATTCAAACTCCCTGCAGCCACCAGTACACCTACCAGGGCAAAGCCCATGGAAATTTCATAAGACACAATCTGTGCGACAGAACGCATGGCACCAAGAAAGGCATATTTTGAATTTGATGCCCAACCAGCAACGATCACACCGTACACAGCCAGGGAAGTCAGGGCCAGAATATAGAGTAAACCCGCATTGATATCCGCCAACACCAAAGTATCGTTAAACGGTATCACTGCCCATGCAGCCATAGAGGGGGCGAATGACAATATAGGTGCAATAATAAACAGGGTTTTATTTGAGCCTGTCGGAACGATAATCTCTTTAAATGTCAGTTTAAAGGCATCTGCAATCGGTTGACCAAGTCCCCAGAAGGATAGACCAAAGAAACCCACCCGATTAGGCCCAATACGTCCCTGAATATAGCCAATCACCTTTCGCTCCGCATAGGTCAAATAAGCAACTGTAAACAGCACCGGCACAAGGATTACCGCTATTTTCAAAAAAGTTTCAATGGTCAATGCAGCATGTACATGTATCGCTGCCGGGAACAATTGTTCTACCAATGGTGTAATCAAATTGAGTCGGATCCATTCCATCATGGTCATGCCTTCCTCAAGCTGACATGGCCATGCCATGGCCCTAATTCAGAATGGTTTGATTGCGCAGCCTGCACCAATACACAGTCAACTGAAACACCTTCATCAATCATGACGGGTGCACTGATAGAATTGTCCTCATGCTCTGCGATGACGATATCACCTGCGGACACGTTTATTTTATCGGCAAGCTGCGGATGAATATGAATCAAACCTTTATTACACTCTGAACTTTGTAATGCCTGTGCCCTTCTGGACATAGCATCGACACTATACATTGGGGTTTCTGTAATTCTCTGGAGCGTACCATTTCCAGACAGACCATTATCTAATGTATCGGGTGCAGTCCACTTACCCACGCTGTCTAAGGCAATATTTTCGATGGCACTTGTAACTTCGTCTCTGATTTCTTGCGAGCTGTTATATTCAAATGCTTCAATATTCAGCAAATTGCCCAATACTCGAAGTATTTTCCATACCGGGCGTGCCTCGCCGGCGGGAGGCACTGCGCCTGTGAAGCTTTGTGATTGACCCTCAACATTGATATAGGTCCCGGAGGTTTCTGCGAAAAGTGCGATAGGTAAAAGCACATCTGCATACTGTTTCATGGCGTCTGTTTGATACGCTGTCATCGAAACAACGAACTCTGCAGACTGCATTGCGCGAAGGGCTTTACGACCATCCCAGCAATCAAGCTCTGGCTCAATACCCAGAAGTAGATAAGTTTTCAAAGGCTGTTCCAGCATAGCATCGATATTTAATCCGGAAGTATCGATAGTTTCACCACCTACCCCTCGATGGGGTAACACGCCTGCCAGGTGCGCACCACTGGTATTTGCTGCTTCACTGAGGAAACCAAATTTCACATTGCCAAGATTTGCGATAGTCAGTGCTAAAACTTTTAATGTTGAAAACTGATCATGCGCAGTCGCGAGGTTACCCAACAATACCGAGCCATTTTTAGCATCGGATAATTTCCTGGCAATCTTCCGATGTTGTTCACTCACGGTTATATGACTGATTAATGATTGAACGGCATCATCAATGGCATTATTTCCCATCTCAGCGAAAGCCTTAATGATCCCGGCCAGTGTAGTTGTTATTTCTGCAGGTGATTTAATTATTCTTTCAGAAATATCATAGTTGAAATCGTAGTCCACAGAATTGACCATCATCACGTCTGAGCCTTTTAATGAAGCTTTGCGCAATCGATGGTTAATCATCGGTTGTTCTTTTCTGACATTACTCCCTATCACCAGCACCACATCAAGGTCTTCAAGTGATGCGATTGACTGTCCCAGGTACGGGAATACTGGATCTGCTTCTTGCTGTTTGAAATCGTTCTGTCTTAACCGAGAATCTATATTGTTGCATCCAAGCGCACGTAATAATTTCTGAAATAAATAAAGTTCTTCGAGCGTTGCTCCAGGCGATGCGAGCCCACCTAACTGATCTCCACCGTGACTTGATAAATTCTTATCCAGATTATCACGGACACACTCGAATGCGGTTTCCCAGTCCGTTTCTTGCCAGACACCATTTTCTTTAATCATTGGTGTCTTTAAACGATCCTCGCTATACATTCCCTCATAGCTAAATCGATCACGATCAGATATCCATACTTCATTAATGGCTTCATTTTCTGCTGGGACAACTCGCATGACACGATCACCCTTGATATGAAGCTGTACATTCGAACCAACAGAATCATGAGGTGCAATACTTTCACGCTGCACCATTTCCCAGGCGCGTGCAGAAAACCTGAAAGGTTTGGAGGTCAATGCGCCGACAGGGCATATATCAATGATATTGCCTGATAATTCAGAGGACATACTCTTTTCAATATAGGTGCTAATCTCCATACGTTCTCCTCGTCCCACGGAACCCATCTCGCGCAGACCTGCAATCTCTTCACCAAATCGAACACAACGTGTGCAATGAATACAACGCGTCATATCAGTTTGGATTAATGGACCAATATTTTTATCTTGAACAACACGTTTGCTTTCCTGATAACGCGATACACCTTCACCATAACCAACAGCAAGATCCTGCAACTCACATTCCCCGCCTTGATCACATATTGGACAATCAAGCGGATGATTAATAAGCAAGAATTCCATGACGGATTTCTGGGCTTCTATGGCAAGTTTTGAACGGGTCGAAACTTTCATGCCATCCATCACCGGCGTAGAACATGCAGGTAATGGTTTCGGTGCCTTCTCAACCTCAACCAGACACATACGACAATTCGCGGCGACAGACAATTTTTTGTGATAACAAAATCTGGGGATATAAATATCATTGGCATCAGTGACTTCGATAAGCATCTGCCCACGACGCGCCTCTAGTAACTTACCATCTACTTCAATATTTAAAATATCGTCTGTCATAATCTTAAGTTAGCTGATGTTTACGCCGCTTCTGTATCTTTATTTTTCTGATTGCACCCTGTGCCTGGCATGCAAGATTTATGATTAATGTGATACTGAAATTCATCACGAAATCTTTTTACAAAACTTTGCACCGGCCAGGCTGCCGCATCACCCAGGGCACAAATTGTTCTACCTTCGATCTTGTTCGCAACATCAATCAATTTATCCAGATCTTCCTGTTCGCCTTGTCCGTTTTCGATACGTTTTATCACGCGGTATAACCATCCTGTTCCCTCACGGCATGGCGTACATTGGCCACATGATTCTGAAAAATAAAATCGTGAAATACGCTCAAGAACTTGCACCATGCAAGTTGTCTCATCCATGATGATGACTGCCCCCGAGCCAAGATAAGATCCACCCTTCTGAATGGATTCATAATCCATATTCACTGCCAGCATATCCTCGCCATGAACAACTGGAACAGATGAACCACCCGGGATCACGGCTTTAAGTTTATTTCCATTTCGCACCCCGCCGGCGAGTTCCAGTAAATCTGCGAAAGGCATGCCCATAGGCACTTCGTAATTACCCGGTTTATTGATATGACCACTGACTGAAAAACATTTGCTACCACCGCTGTGTTGAACACCAAGCTCAGCAAACCAGTTGGCACCATTTCTTACGATGGAGGGAACAGAAGCGAAGGATTCCGTGTTATTAATGGTGGTCGGCGCACCATACAAACCAAAACTGGCGGGAAATGGCGGTTTAAAACGTGGCTGGCCTTTTTTACCTTCCAATGACTCCAGCAATGCAGTTTCTTCGCCACAGATATACGCGCCCGCACCTAAGGTCCCGTAGATGTCCACTTCAACCTCCGATCCCATGACATGACGACCTATATATCCCTGTTCGTATGCCTCCTTCAGTGCGGCTTCAAAACGTTGATAAGGTTCATCCATGAATTCCCCTCGCATATAGTTGTATGCGACCTTTGTCTCCATGGCATAACAGGCAATGGCCAATCCTTCTACCAGGGAATGTGGATTAAACCGCAGAATATCTCGATCCTTGCAAGTACCCGGTTCGCTTTCATCCGAATTGCATACAACGTACTTTGGAGCGTCAAAATTACTTGGCATGAAACTCCATTTCAGACCCGTAGGGAAACCTGCACCACCACGTCCGCGTAATCCTGACTCTTTAATCTCTTCAATAACTTTCTCGGGGGGGATCCGCTCGCGAATAATTTTCGACCATGCCTCATAACCACCCACCCTGCGATAGTTCTCAAGCGTCCAGGGTTCATTAAACCGTAGCGTTGCGTAACAAACCTGATTTAACTGATCCATCCGCAAACTACTCCAGTTTATCCAATATTTCATCGACCTTTTCAGGGGTCAAATTCTCATGATAAACATGATCAACCATCATCATCGGTGCACCACAACAAGCAGCAAGGCATTCCTCCTCTTGCTTCAGGTGATAACGACCATCCTCAGTTGATTTACCCTCCTTGATACCCAGTTTCTTCTCTATGTATTGCATGATCGTATCTGAACCATTCAACATGCATGAGATATTGGTGCAAACAGAAATACTATGTCGTCCTACCTTTTCTGTTTCCAGCATGGAATAAAATGAGGCCACTTCGTAAACAGCAATGGGGGGCATCTCAAGATATTCAGCGACAGCATCCATTAATTCCCGGGTCAAATACCCATCGTTCTCATGCTGAACCTCACGCATTGCAGCCAGCACTGCAGATTGCTTTTGACCTTCCGGATATTTTTTTATCCAGCGATCAATCTCTGCTTTGGCGTGTTCACTCAATGCTTTCATCGGTCTATTTCACCGAAAACGATATCTTGGGATCCTATAACCGCCACAACATCAGACAACATATGTCCTCTTACCATTTCGTCCATAGCTGACAAATGTGCGAATCCAGGAGCACGAATTTTTACCCTGTAGGGTTTATTTGCACCATCAGAGATCAGATAAATACCAAATTCACCTTTTGGGTGTTCCACAGCTGAATACACTTCACCTTCCGGGACACAATAACCTTCAGTAAATAATTTGAAGTGATGAATAAGTGCTTCCATATCACCTTTCATTTCTTCACGTTTTGGGGGTGCAAATTTGTGGTCATCCAGAATCACCGATCCCGGATTTTGTTTTAGCCAATCAACACATTGCCTGATAATACTATTCGACTGGCGCATTTCTTCAACACGTACCAGATAGCGATCATAGCAATCACCATTGGTACCAACAGGAATATCAAAATCAACCTTGTCATAAATATCATAGGTTTGTTTTTTGCGAAGATCCCATTCAACACCTGAACCTCTTAACATCGGCCCGGTAAAACCAAGCTGCAAGGCGCGTTCTGCTGAAACAATGCCAATGTCAACGGTACGCTGTTTCCAGATACGGTTATCCGTCAATAGTGTTTCATACTCATCGATACACCCGGGGAATTTTTCTGTGAATGCTTCGATAAAATCGAGTAAGGAACCCTGCCTGATCTTGTTCAGATTATTTATTTCTTTTTCATTATGCCATTTTGATACTTCATATTGAGGCATAGTCTCCGGCAGATCCCGGTAAACTCCTCCAGGACGGTAATAGGTAGCATGCATACGTGTACCGGATACCGCTTCATAACAATCCATCAGATCTTCACGTTCACGAAAACAATACAGGAACATGGTCATTGCACCGACATCCAATGCATGTGTGCCTAACCACATTAGATGATTTAGCACACGAGTTATCTCGTCAAACATGACGCGAATATATTGCGCACGAATGGGTGGAGTAATACCCATTAATTTTTCTATCGCCATTACATAGGCATGTTCGTTACACATCATGGAAACATAATCGAGCCTGTCCATATAACCGATACTCTGATTGTACGGTTTATACTCTACTAATTTTTCCGTACCTCGATGTAACAAACCAATATGCGGATCGGCCCTTTCAATAACTTCACCATCCATCTCTAACACCAGACGTAAGACACCGTGAGCGGCCGGATGCTGCGGCCCAAAATTCATTGTCATATTACGAATTTCAGGCATCTTTTTGTCCCTTAACGACATCAGCTTCAGTCACATTTTCATAAGGATAGTCGTGACGAATAACTCTGGGAACCAGAACGCGATTTGTTATAGTGACTGGTTGATAAATAACACGTTTTTGCTCTGGGTCGTAGCGAACTTCAACATTGCCTTCCAATGGAAAATCTTTTCTGAATGGATGCCCGACAAAACCGTAATCTGTGAGAATTCTCCTGAGATCAGGATGACCTTCAAAGAGAATACCGAATAAATCAAATGCCTCACGTTCATACCAGTTTGCAGATGCCCAGAGTTCCACCACAGACTCTATTTTTGCTGGTGTCTCATCAATCATGCAACGAACACGTAAGCGTTGGTTATTTTTAATCGATAATAAGTGATAAACAACAGCAAAACGGGGCCTTGATTCTGCTTTGTCATCAAAAACATCTTTGCTGACACCGCGACTGAAACCAGTAGTCGATGTACTTTGGGTTTCCCAATCTGCCTTGCCAAAAGTAGAGTAATCCACGCCACAAAGATCAATTAATTGTTCAAAGGAATATTCATCTTCATCTTTCAATGATCGACAAACAGAAAGTAATTGGTTTGGTTTTAATTCGATGACTGCCTGTCCATAGGCAACGTGAGCATCTGATAATGACTCGCCAAAACGCTGGCTCAGAGATTTTACTAGTGTGTCAACAGAATTTGCCATTCTTTGTTATAAAGTTTTTATGTGTACAGATTCAAACTAGCGAGCTATCGTGTTAGTCCGCTTGATTTTATTTTGTAGCTGTATGATCCCGAACAAAAGTGCTTCTGCTGTTGGCGGGCAACCGGGGACATAGACATCCACTGGAACAATACGATCACAGCCTCTGACAACAGCATAGGAATAATGATAATACCCGCCTCCATTCGCGCATGAACCCATAGAAATAACCCAGCGCGGCTCAGCCATCTGGTCATATACCTTGCGTAGTGCAGGTGCCATTTTATTGACCAGTGTGCCCGCAACTATCATGACATCTGACTGACGAGGACTTGCCCTGAAAATCACACCGAAGCGATCCATGTCATAGCGAGAAGCACCTGCCTGCATCATTTCAACTGCACAGCATGCCAAACCAAAGGTCATCGGCCACATCGATCCTGTTCTGGCCCAGTTGACAACATTATCTACTGTAGTCGTAACAATT
>CAZDFI010000033.1:20602-26346 GCA_964504725.1 uncultured Enterobacteriaceae bacterium | reverse complement strand
TAATTGCATCACTACCTCTGGGTGGTTATGTGCAAATGTTAGATGAGCGTGAAGGCAAGGTGCCTGAATCTGAGTTGCATCGCGCATTCAACAGGAAATCATTGGCTCAACGGACGGCCATTGTTCTGGCAGGCCCCGTTTTTAATTTCATCTTCGCCATAGTGGCGTTCTGGTTCATGTTCATGATTGGTCTTCAAGGACTGAAGCCGATTGTGGGAAATGTTCAAGAAGATTCAATTGCATATCGGGCTGGTCTCAATGAAGGTGTTGAGATTATTGCAGTTGATTCACGAGAAACAAAAACATGGACGATGGTGGTTGACGCATTTGTTAACAGAATCATTGATGGTGGCAAGGTTGATATCCGGGTTCGTGATAATTCGGTGGTTAAAATATTGACTGTTAATCTTGAAGGTATATCAATTGATGATATGGCAGAACAAGGCCTGCTAAACCAGCTTGGAATTACACCGATGAAATATAAAATGCCTGCCATTATTGGAGATGTACATTCCGGATTGCCTGCGGATGAGGCAGGCCTGATTGCTGGAGATTTAATTATCTCCGCAAATGGGGAGCAAATAGGAGATTGGGTGCAATGGGTTAAATACATACAGGCCCATCCAACACAAAAAATCACCGTAGAAATCAAAAGGGAAAATGAAACTCTAAACCTGGTACTTGTCCCGGATAAAAAAATTAAGGATGATGGTAGCGTGATAGGGTTTATTGGTGCTGCGAACCAGCCCGTCCAGGACGTTAATGGAATGTTTGGCAAGGAATCTTATACACTACTACCGGCTTTTCTAAAGGGAGTTGAAAAGACATGGGATATGTCGTGGTTAACATTACGTATGTTAGGCAAAATGATCACAGGTCAGGTGTCAGTTAAAAATCTTAGTGGTCCTATAAGTATTGCCCAATACGCAGGTGACTCAGCAAAAAGTGGTGCTGCAGCTTTTTTGTGGTTTCTCGGTATCGTCAGTGTAAGCCTCGGCGTTCTTAATTTATTGCCCATTCCACTACTTGATGGCGGACACTTGTTGTACTACATCGTTGAATTCTTTAAAGGAAGTGCAGTATCAGAGTCGACACAATTAATTGGCCAACAGCTCGGGTTCACATTATTACTGGGTCTTATGATACTTGTATTTTATAATGACATTGCGCGGCTGATGGGATAAAGCCAATTTAATATAATAAAATATAAAAAAACAAGTATATGCAAAATATAGTTAAGAGATCACTTTACATAGCATTCGTTTACCTTTTTATACAATCCAACGTGTTTGCGGTTCAGGAATTCGTGATCGAGGATATTCGTGTCGAAGGATTGCAGCGTATTACGCCGGGAACAGTTTTCAATTATTTGCCAATGAAGGTGGGTGATACCTTTGATGATTCCCGATCCAGTGAAGCAGTCAGGGCATTATTTAAAACAGGTTTTTTTGATGATGTAAGATTAGAGCGTGATGGAGACATCCTGGTTTTTATTTTGAAAGAACGTCCCTCGATTGCCAGTATTACCTTAAACGGTAATGAAGATATTGCAAGTGAGGAATTGATAGATAGTTTAAAGCAGATAGGTTTTGCAGAAGGTCGTGCCTTTGACCGTTCAGAGTTGGAAAAACTGGAACAGGAATTAAGAAGACAATATAACTCTCTTGGAAAATATGCAGTTAAGCTGGACTCAACAGTTACCGAGATGGACAATAATCGAGTAGCAGTGACCATTAATATATCTGAAGGCGTTGCCGCAAAGATCCAGAAAATAAATATCGTTGGTAATAAAGTTTATAAAGAAAAGAAATTACTTAAATTATTCAAGTTAGGCACACCATCTTTATTGTCATTCTATACAAAAAAAGACCAGTATTCACGCCAGAAATTAGGCGCAGATCTGGAATCGCTTAGGTCACATTATTTGAACAATGGTTATATCAATTTTAACGTTGACTCCACACAGGTCTCCATTACACCTGATAAGAAAGATGTATATATCACCATCAATATTTCTGAAGGCGAATTGTTCACTGTTTCAGAGGTCAGGCTAACAGGGAATCTGATACTACCTGAAGATGATCTATCAGAGCTGATCAGTGTCAGGCAGGGTGACGTGTTTTCAAGGAAAGTACTAACAAACAGCAGCGATGCGTTAAGCAAACGCCTGGGTAATGATGGTTATGCATTCGCCAATGTGAATTCTATTCCTGAAATTAATGATGAAGACCATACCGTAGGTGTTACTTTTTTTGTTGATCCAGGCAAGCGTGCTTACGTAAGAAGAATTACTTTCAGCGGTAATACAAGAACACGAGATGAAATACTCAGACGTGAAATGCGCCAGCAGGAGGGTAGCTGGGTTGCGACTGAAAAAGTAGAACGCGGAAGGGTCAGACTGGATAGATTAGGCTTTTTTAAAGACGTGAATGTTGAAACCCCGGCAGTCCCGGGAACTACAGATCAGGTTGATGTTCATTACAGTGTGACAGAGGCGCCTTCAGGAAATCTATCTTTAGGTCTCGGTTTTTCACAGTCAGCTGGAATCACATTTCAGACATCAATTACCCAGGATAACTTTCTGGGGAGTGGTAAAAGAATTACTTTTGCATTTAATAATAGTGAAATTAACAGACGATTTGGACTTGGTTATGTCAATCCGTACTACACAATAGATGGTGTAAGCAGAAGCCTGAATGCCTTTTACCAGGAAACTGATAGTTTTGACGCGAACGTCACCGCTTTTGATAATACGGTCTGGGGAGGTAGTGTGGGTTTTGGTATCCCTATTTCAGAATTTAACACCTTTCGAACATCATTTTCTTATGAAAATACCGATATTAGCGTAAGACCTGACTCAGGGCTGCAAGTGATAAAATTTATTATCGATAATGGTAATGAATTTGACGTGTTGAGATGGAGCAATAGTCTATCTTTCGATACGCGCAACAAAGCAATCTTGCCTGATAAAGGTGCCTTGCATCGCATTACTGCAGAAGTAGCTTTGCCCACATTTGGGAATTCACTTGAGTATTATAAAGTGGGTTACAAGACACAGTGGTATACTGCGCTATTTACGGACTATGTTTTTTCTTTGAGAGGAAATATCGGGTACGGCGATTCGTATGGTGATACTGATGGCTTGCCATTTTTTGAGAATTTTTACGCGGGTGGCCCAAAATCTGTACGTGGTTACGAGGAAAATACGTTAGGCCCGGTGGATACGGTTGGACGACCATTGGGCGGTAATCTGAGATTGGTCGGTGGCGCTGAAATTATAGTACCGGTGCCTTTCTTGAAGGACCTTAAATCAGTAAGAATTTCCGGTTTTTTCGATGCCGGTAATGTCTATGATTTGAATAATGAGGATTTTGATGCCGGTGAATTACGATATTCGTTCGGACTGAGTGGTATATGGGTTTCACCATTTGGCCTGGTAAGTGCGAGTGTTGCACAACCTATTAATGATCAGGGTGATGAATTTGGCCCTGGAGGAATTTTAATAAAACCTGGCGATCAAATTCAAAATTTTCAATTTACTTTTGGAACATCTTTCTAGCACGAAAATATGGAGTAGGAACATTGGAAAAAATTAATACAGCTTTATTAGCAATCTGTTTTCTTGCAATCGTCGGGACAAACAATGTCTTCGCAGAAGATTATAAAATTGGTGCAGTCAACACGATTCGCATACTTGAACAGTCACCACAGGCGATAACGGCTGACGCGTTAATCAAAAAAGAATTCTCATCAAGAGACAGGGCGCTGGTCGCAGAGCAGAAAAAAATCAAATCGATGGAAGATCGTTTTGCAAAAGATGGGGCCATCATGAGTGAGGCTGAACGCAAGAAACTTGAAAGAGATATCGTAGGCGCACGCAGGGACTTGAAAAGAGATCAGGATGAGTTTCGTGAAGATGTAAATTTCAGATTTAATGAAGAAAGAGCAAAAATTCAGAAAGAAGTATTTGATGCCATTGTAAAAGTAGCAAAAGACCAAGGTTATGATCTTGTACTTTTTGATGGCGTTGCATTTGCTAGCCCCAAGGTGGACATTAGTGATTCAGTGATCACTTATCTGAAAGACAAGAAGCAACAGGGACAATAACACGGGAAAGATATTAGCCCACCAGGCAATGATCATATAAAGTAATGACTTGTAGTAGTACCCTCGGGAGAATAGCAAGCTATATCGGCGCAGAATTAACTGGTGATCCGGAATGTGAAGTCAGTGATGTTGCAACATTACAGTCTGCCAGACCTGGGTCGATAAGTTTTTTATCAAACCATAAATATTCTCGCTACCTGAAGCTAACACAGGCATCGGCTGTAATTATTAAGCGTGAATATCTGGACGAATGTCCAGTGTCTGCATTGGTTGTTGATGATCCGTATTTGTCTTATGCAAGTGTTGTGAGCTTATTTTATCCAGATTTAGAGATAGAACCGGGGATACATTCCTCTGCAATTGTTAGCCCGTCAGTAAAAGTCGATAGTTCTGCAGCAATCGGTCCACATGTCGTCATTGAGGATAATTCCGTGATTGGACCTGGAACCTCTATTGATTCCGGATGTGTAATCAAGTCTGGCGTCACCATTGGTTCGAACACACGTTTGTATCCAAATGTTGTTTTATGCCATGGGGTCTCAATCGGTAGCAGAGTGATATTACATCCTGGTGTAGTCATAGGCGCTGATGGTTTTGGTATCGCCAATGACAAGGGTGTCTGGAAGAAAATCCCTCAAATCGGAACAGTTGTCATTGAAGACGATGTAGAAATTGGGGCGAATACTTCAATTGATCGAGGTGCACTTGAAAATACGGTGATCGAAGAAGGTGTAAAAATTGATAATCAGGTACAAATAGGACATAACGTTCATATCGGAGCACATACGGCAATTGCAGGATGTGTTGCTATCGCAGGCAGTACGACAATAGGCAAGCATTGTATGATAGGGGGTTTAACTGCAATTAACGGGCATCTCGAGATAGTAGATAATGTCGTTATTACAGGGTGTTCCGCTGTTGGGAACTCGATTAAATCACCCGGCACGTATTCATCCGGCATTCCTGCCACTGAGGCAAGGCTATGGCGAAGAATTGTTGCAAGAATAAGAAAACTGGATGATTTGGGCCGGAAAGTTGCAAAACTTGAAGAAGTGATAAAATAAAAAGAGATAGTGTTTATGTGATGAATACATTAGATATCCAGAAAATCAGAGAATTTCTGCCTCATCGCTACCCATTTTTGCTGGTTGATAAAGTGCTGGCATATGAGCCAGGAGAATCTTTAACAGCCATAAAGAATGTGACCTTCAATGAACCGTGTTTTCAGGGACATTTCCCTGAAAGACCTATTTTCCCTGGTGTCCTGATAATTGAGGCGATGGCACAGGCTGCGGCATTATTGGGCTGTGTTACCATGGAAGAGAGGCCGGAGGACGAGTCTATCTACTATCTGGTCGGTGTGGATAAAGCGCGGTTTAAGAAGACGGTGCATCCAGGTGATCAAATTACACTTAGTATTAAATTCATAAAGCTAAGGAAGAATATCTGGCGATTTTCAGCGCGTGCAATGGTAGATGAAAAACTCGTTGCTTCTGCTGAGATACTGACGACTGTCGCGGATGCATAACATTGATTGACAAGCTCGCTGTTGTAGATCCAGAAGCCAAGATCGGGAACAACGTTACAATTGGACCTTATTCGGTTATTGGTGCAGACGTTGTTATCGGAGATGACAG
>CAZDFI010000033.1:20187-20592 GCA_964504725.1 uncultured Enterobacteriaceae bacterium | reverse complement strand
ACGTTGTCATTAAAGGCCCAACAAAGATTGGACAGTCAAACAGAATTTATCAATTTGCTTCAATCGGTGATGATCCGCAAGATAAAAAATTTAGCGGTGACGAGCAGTCAACGCTTGAAATTGGTGATCGAAACCTTATCAGGGAATATTGTTCGATAAACAGAGGAACAGAAGAGGGAGGAGGTAAAACAGTTATTGGTAACGATAACTGGATTATGGCGTATGTACACATTGCCCATGATTGTCTTGTAGGTAATGGCACCGTATTTGCGAATAATACAACCTTAGCGGGACATGTTAGCATTGATGATTTTGTGATCCTGGGAGGTTTTACCGGAGTACATCAATTTTGCCATATCGGAAAACATTGTTTTACAGCAATTTCTTCTATTGTGGTCAAGGATG
>CAZDFI010000033.1:6453-20177 GCA_964504725.1 uncultured Enterobacteriaceae bacterium | reverse complement strand
TCCTCCCTTTCTGATGGTCTCAGGCAACACGGCAAAACCAAGTGGTCTTAATCGTGAAGGCTTAAAACGTCATGGATTCACAATAGAAACAATAGATTTGTTACGTAAGGCATACAAGATTGTGTATCGCAATGGGCTTACTACAAAAGGGGCCATTGACGCACTCGAAGAGATGAAATCACAATCGGAAGCTATTGAGGAATTTTCTGATTTTATAGAAAAATCCACACGTGGAATTGCACGCTGATTCAATCAGGCAATATCCCCTAATAATTCGGTATTCCTGGTAATACCCTGGAAAATTGGTCATGCTTCGAATAGGTATAGTGGCAGGTGAGACATCTGGTGACCTTCTTGGTGCGCAATTAATAAAAGATCTGAAAGAGAAATATTCCGATATTGAAGTCGTTGGTATCGGCGGCAGGCACCTTATTGAAAATGGATGTAAAAGTCTGTTCGATATGGAAAGATTGTCAGTAGTTGGCATATTCGAGGTCTTAGGACGATATTTTGAACTACTCCTCATCCGTCACAAACTAACAAATTATTTTCTTGATAATCGACCTGATGTTTTCATAGGCATCGATGCACCTGATTTTAATTTGACTCTGGAAGAGACGCTACGTGGGCAGGGTATTAAGACTGTTCACTATGTCAGTCCATCCGTGTGGGCATGGAGAGAAAATCGCTTAAAAAAGATATCGCGTGCAGTCGATCTTATGTTGGTGTTATTTCCCTTTGAATTACCCTACTACGAAAAAAATAATATTGCCGCGCAATTTGTTGGCCACCCACTTGCATTCCAGATGAATAAAACATTTGATAAAGATGAGGCAAGACAAGCGTTAGGCTTGCCCAGTGACAAAACTATTATTGCATTGATGCCGGGTAGTCGCCGGAGCGAGCTAAAACAACATTCAGCAATATTTCTGAAAACAGCGCTTTGGTGCCAGCAGCGACATGAAAATCTTTATTTTGTGACAAATCTGGTCAATGAACATGCCAGAGATATCTTTAATCAATCAATTAATACAATCTGTCCTGATTTACCAATTTCAATATTTACGGGCGACTCAAGACGTGTAATGCAAGCGAGTGACCTGTTATTACTGGCCTCTGGAACTATCACACTGGAAGCCATGTTGTTAAAGAAGCCCATGGTGGTCGCTTATCGGGTTTCATGGCTTACCTATCAGATATTCAGTAGACTAATCCATGCGCCCTATGTTGCTCTACCTAATTTACTGGCGGGTAAATTACTTGTGCCAGAATGTTTGCAACATGATTGTACAGCAGAAAAACTTGGTGCTGAATTATCGGTCTGGTTGTCTAATGATGACGCTGTAAAGGAGTTAAAGAAGGAATTCGAAGTGTTACATCAAGAGATGGTTCATCAAGAAAATTATTCGGCCGCTGATGCATTATTATCGTTAATAAAAAATCAGGTTAATAAATGATCAGACTAAATGAATCCATTTGATCATACAGGAAGCAGAGTGATGGCGGGTGTCGATGAAGTTGGAAGAGGGCCGCTTGCTGGTCCTGTTATTGCTGCTGCTGTTATTCTGGATCCAGAACAACCTATACAGGGTCTGATGGATTCAAAAAAAATAAGTGGGGAAAAAAGAAATTTACTGGCACTTGAAATCCAGAAGAAATCAATAGCTTGGGCTGTAGGTCGTGCGGAGCATGACGAAATTGATTCGATTAATATATTACAAGCTAGTTTGCTCGCAATGAAAAGAGCGATTGAATCATTAGCAATAGATCCAGAGTTGGTATTGGTTGACGGGATTCATTGTCCTGATATCAGCTGCAAAGTGGATGCTATTATTAATGGGGATAATAAAATCCCGGCGATCTCAGCAGCATCAATTATTGCCAAAGTTGCGAGGGACAATGAAATGATAGCATTGGACAGTCAATATCCGGGTTATGGTTTCTCACAACACAAAGGGTATCCTACAAAAATGCATATCGAGGCATTAAAAAAATTGGGCGTTTCCATAATACACAGGAGGAGTTTTGCTCCAGTAAAAAAATTGTTGGAATAATCTTATTTATTTGAGGAATTTGGTGAAAAATAGTTTTGTACACTTGCATGTCCACTCGGAATATTCGCTGGAAGATGGCCTGATAAGAATAGATGCGCTCGCTAACAAGATCGCTGATGCAGAGATGCCTGCCGTTGCCTTAACTGAACAAGGTAATCTTTTCTCAGCTTTAAAATTTTATCGTGCCGCCCAAAAAGCTGGCATTAAACCAATCATCGGTGTTGAGCTTCGTATAATCGATAATGAAGATAATACTGGATCCAGTCGGCTGGTATTACTTTGTCAAAATTATCAAGGCTACAAAAATCTGAATTATTTAATCACACGCAGTTATCAGGAAGGTCAATATCAAGGCGTTGCACATGTCCGGAAAATATGGCTAAAAGATTATGCCGAAGGTTTAATTGCGCTCTCAGGAGCACAGCAGGGCAATATTGGTCAAGCTTTACTCGCCGGGAATTATAATCATGCCAGGAATCTCTTAAACGGGTGGCAAACAATATTTTCGGATAGATTCTATCTGGAACTGCAACGAACGAATCATCCAGGAGAAAATGATTACATCTATTCTGCTGTCGAGTTAGCTGCTGAATTTAATACGCCAGTCGTAGCAACGAATAATGTGAGATTCCTGTTAGATGAAGAATTTGAAGCGCATGAAGCTCGTGTATGTATACATCAAGGTTATACATTAGGAGATTCAAGGCGACCAAACTTCTACACAAGCGAGCAGTATTTGCGTTCGACTGATGACATGATTGAGTTGTTTTCTGAAATCCCGGAAGCAATTGAAAATACAATAGCCATTGCTAAACGCTGCAATCTTGAATTGACCCTGGGTGAGAATTATTTACCTGATTTTCCGGTGCCAAGAGGGTTTAATCAGGACGATTGGCTGATCCACCAGGCAAAAGAAGGTTTGGGGCTGAGATTGGTTATTGAAGATGATGAAGATCTGGATGAAATTCAGGGGGTCTATCAGGAAAGGCTAGAGTCAGAACTTGATGTCATCATTGATATGGGTTTCTCCGGGTACTTTTTGATCGTGGCAGATTTTATTCAATGGGCAAAAGATAATTCCATACCGGTAGGACCTGGACGTGGCTCGGGAGCAGGCTCACTAGTTGCCTATGCCCTCGGTATTACCGAGATTGATCCGCTGCAGTATGACCTTCTGTTTGAACGATTTCTGAATCCAGAACGTGTTTCCCTACCCGATTTTGATATTGATTTTTGTATGGAAAGGCGGGATGAAGTCATTGACTATGTTGCGCGTAAGTATGGCCGTGATCGCGTATCCCAGATAATCACCTATGGCAGTATGGCTGCCAAGGCCGTGGTCAGAGATGTTGGACGCGTATTGGGATATCCCTATGGCTTTGTTGATCAAATCGCAAAATTAATCCCTTTCGATTTAAATATGACTTTAGATCGTGCCCTTGAAGAAGAGGCGGTACTTAAAAAACGTTATAAAGATGAAGATGAAGTAAGTACCTTGATTGATCTGGCACAAAAACTTGAGGGGATATCGCGTAACGCAGGGCGACATGCGGGTGGTATCGTGATTTCACCAGAGCCATTGATAAATTTTATGCCACTTTACTGTGAGCAGGGATCGAATTCGCCTGTATCACAATTTGACATGGGTGATGTTGAAGCCATTGGTCTGGTCAAATTCGATTTTCTTGGTTTAAGAACACTAACAATTATTGACTGGGCAATTAGAGATATTAATCGCATCAGAACTGATGGAGGCAAACAACCAATTGATATCAACCACATTCTGCTTGATGACAAAAGAACCTATGAACTGATCCGCAGAAACGAAACGACAGCCATATTCCAACTCGAATCTGATGGTATGAAGAAACTTATCAAGCGTTTACAGCCTGATGGCTTTGATGATCTGATAGCATTGGTTGCCCTATTCAGGCCTGGACCACTGCAATCAGGCATGGTGGACGATTATATCGATTGCAAACATGGTAAGGCACAAATCAGATATCCACATCCCAAGCTTGAACATATACTAAAACCGACAAATGGTGTGATCTTGTATCAAGAACAGGTAATGCAGATTGCTCAGGTATTGGCTGGTTATACATTAGGTGCTGCAGATTTACTGCGCAGGGCAATGGGTAAGAAAAAGCCTGAGGAGATGGCCAAACAAAGGACAATATTTACAGAAGGGGCAGTTAAAAACGGGGTGGATGAGTGGGTCGCAAAAGGCATTTTTGATTTAATGGAAAAATTTGCTGGTTACGGCTTCAATAAATCACATTCAGCTGCATATGCACTTATTGCCTATCAGACGGCGTGGCTTAAGACACATTATCCAGCATATTTTATGGCTGCTGTACTTTCATCTGATATGGATAATACCGACAAGATTGTCATGCTACGCGATGAAGTTGAATCAATGAAACTTAAGCTTAATGCGCCCCTGGTAAATCAGAGTCATTATAAATTTACAGTAGAAAATGAAAGCACTATCAGGTTTGGCCTTGGTGCGATTAAGGGCGTGGGTGAAGCTGCAATCGAAAATATTATTAATGAACGGGATGAGAACGGACATTTTGATGATTTATTTGATTTGTGTCGCAGAATTGATCTAAGAAAAGTTAACAGACGTGTCCTCGAATCGATTATTCGTTCAAGTGCAGCCGACGAACTTGGTCCCAGTCGTAGTCGTATGACTTCGAGTTTAAATAAGGCAATTCGGATAGCAGAACAATCAAGCAAAAATAGTCATAGCGGCCAGGACGATCTGTTTGGCTTGTTTCCCGTTATTGAGGACGATAAAGAGACTGGTGAAGAACTCGGCAACTCAGCTTTTCTGGACGCGGTTGATTGGTCAAATGACGAAAGGTTAATCGGGGAAAAAGAAACATTGGGATTTTATCTACAAGGCCATCCCATTATTAAATATGAGTCAGAACTTAATGGGTTGAATCGCGTAAAATTAAAGGATATTAAAATAGGCAATAATGTCCGTGTTGCAGGCTATATTCATAGAATGAGAACCCGATCTGGTAGGCGGGGAAAAATGGCAGAAGTGTTACTTGATGACAGGACAGCCAGAGCCAATGTTACTGTATATTCGAATGTATTTCAGAAATGCAGTAATGATTTGGTTAAAGATCAGTTAGTTATCATTGATGGTGAGGTCGTTGAAGATGATTTTTTTACAAGCGGCCTTGCAATCATTGCCAATAACATTAATACACTGACACAAATTAGGGAGCGAGCAAACCTTCGGCTACGGTTATGTAAACAGAGAAATTTTCTTGATCAGATAAATTTTTTGAAGGAGACATTGGCTCCCCACTGTAGAGGTGCCAGTTGTGTAAGTGTAGAATACGAGAATGAAGAAGGACAATGTAGGCTGTCTCTTGATGATGACTGGAAAATTAACATTAATGATGCATTACTGGAATCCTTAAGACATTATCTTGGTAAAGATAATATCTATTTGGATTATCCCCAGCCATAGAGTGCTCTTATTTCATACAAATGAGTAAACAAACGATAGGATTTGAAAATGAATTTTCTGGATTTTGAGCAGCCAATAGCAGAACTCGATGCAAAGATTGAAGAACTGAGATACGTGGGATCCGACTCGGAAATAAATATCAATGAAGAAATAATCAAACTACAGAAACGAAGTGATGAATTAATCGAATCAATATTCTCTTCATTATCTGTCTGGCAATATTCTCAGGTTGCAAGACACCCACAAAGACCATACACCCTGGATTATATCGATAGGATGATTACAGATTTTGAAGAGCTACATGGTGATCGAAGTTTTGCTGATGATCCCGCGATCGTGTGTGGCATTGGTCGTCTGGATGGGATTCCTGTTGCAATTATTGGGCACCAAAAAGGACGAGACACCAATGACAGGATCTACAGAAATTACGGGATGCCTAAACCTGAAGGCTACCGCAAGGCATTGCGCATTATGAAACTTGCAGAACGATTTAAATTACCCATATTGACATTCATTGATACGCCAGGTGCTTATCCCGGTATTGGTGCAGAGGAACGTGGACAAAGCGAGGCAATTGCGAGAAATTTAATTACCATGTCAACGTTGAAGACCCCGATCATTTGTACCGTGATTGGGGAAGGTGGCTCGGGAGGTGCTTTGGCTATTGGTGTGGGGGATAAGTTGTTCATGATGAAATACAGTACTTATTCAGTGATTTCTCCAGAGGGATGTGCCTCGATATTATGGAAGAGCGCTGATAAGGCAGAACAGGCTGCAGAGGCGATGGGGATCACTGCCAAAAGCTTGCAGAAACTTGGTTTGATTGATGACATTATTGAAGAGCCCCTTGGCGCGGCACATAGAGATTATGACGGTACGGCTAACATCCTGAAAAGTTCATTAGTCAAGGCAGTCAATGAATTAAAATCGAAAGATATTGGTGATCTGGTTAATACGCGACAGAATCGCATCAGACAATACGGCTGCTTTAATAGTTGATTGTCTTTTTATATTAAGGCTGTATTAAATATAAACTCTAACTCTCTTCAGTGCCTCAAGAAAATAAATTCTCTTTCCAAGCTCATGTAAAAGATATTTTGTCCGGATATCCAGATGCTGAGACATGTTGGATTGCATATAGTGGTGGACTGGATTCACACGTGCTTTTGCATACATTAGCGTGTATTAAAGATGAGATTAAACCCAAGTTAATTGCCGTTCATGTCAATCACGGATTAAATCAGGATGCTGAGTCATGGGAGAAACACTGTCGCACCATATGTAAAAATTATGCGATTGAATTGCTGACTTTTACAATAGATTTATCCCACAAGAACGGAAAGGGGACTGAGGCACATGCCAGAGTAAAACGGTATAAAGTATTTAATGATTTGGTTAAGATTCATGATTTATTACTTACAGCGCATCATGTTAATGATCAAATAGAAACTATGCTGCTGCAATTACTACGTGGATCTGGGCCTGATGGTCTGGTTGGGATGCCACATTCCAGAAAATTTTCAAAAGGGTTTCTGGTAAGACCTTTACTCGACACTTCCAGAGAAGAGATTCATGAGTATGCACTAAAAGAATCGTTGATTTGGGTTGAAGATGAGAGTAACAAATCAAATAAATATGATCGTAATTTCCTGAGAAATAAAATAATACCTGAATTACTCAGCCACTGGCCAAGCGCATTAAAGACAATGCGCCGGGCAATAGAACATCAAGCTGATGCAAGAAATCTCATTAATGAAATCTCATTAATTGATTTATCGACTGTCTGTGATAACGATTTTACTAAAATTAGATTGACTGAATTCGAGGGATTATCTTTCATTAGAAGAAAAAATGTTCTCAGGGCGTGGATTAAAAAAAATAACCTGGAAACGCCCAATGCAAGTACTATCGAAAAAATAAATGAGGAAGTTATTTATGCCGATACGGATAAAAATCCCTGTGTCAAATGGACAGGTGCAGAGGTCAGGCGTTATCGCGGATATCTGTATGTTATGCGGTCACTAACGGCCCATGATGTGAAAATCTCTGCCAATTGGAATTTTAAAGGAACACTTAAGTTAAGCTCGGGTGATCTTAAGGCTGTCTCCAGCAAGGGTCTCGGCATTAAAAAAGATATGATATCCAGTGATAGTGTCGAAGTTAAATATAGACAGGGTGGGGAACAAATAAAGCCATCAGGTCGCAGCCATACACACGAACTGAAGAAACTGTTGCAAGAGGAAGGCGTACCTCCATGGCTTCGTGATCGTATTCCTTTAATATATTATGAAAATAAATTGATTGCAGTAGGTGATCTATGGGTTGAAGAGAAATATGCCGCAATAGCATTGGAACCAGCATGGGAGCTTAAATGGGATTGGGAATGGAACTGGACAGATGAAAAGTAAATATATCAAACATTTAAAAAATATCAATCCGTATCTTTCAAAACATAAACCAACCTAAAATAGTTGTCAACAGGCAGGCTCAGTGATTCAGGAATAACCATGATAAAGAACATAATATGACAATCAAAAGTACTTTAAAAAAATTAATTAAGACAATTAATAAACTATTTGGACAATCTGAATTAGTTGTAAATAGTCAGACAGGTCAAAAAGTTCCAAATAGTGGCGATACGAAAAATATGCGTCAGAAGGAGAAGGATGTCTATGGTGAAGACAGGATTACACAACAAAAACTCTATGAAAAATGGGCTGTGAAACCATCATGGCATCTGAAAAATCAGGCGATCCCACTTCTACTGTCAATAGATCCTGAAATATATTCGACATCATCCTGTGACGAAGTTACCGAACAAAAATATCAGGATTTATGGGAGCATGCTCAACATTGTGTCGAACAAGGACTGCTTTTTATTCTAAATCGAGAACGTCCCGCAGAGGAATGGGAAGCAAAACCTATTGACGTCTATAAATGGGCAGCAATCAGTCGTGTAGAACTTCCGGTGCAGTTAACGGCCTTAATGGAATTTGTGATGATGTCTCTGGTTTCTACAGCGAATATAGATAATGATTCGCTTGATAATCAAAAACAGAATGATATATCTTATTATAAGGACAAAGAGCGCATATTGGGCGCAGCATTGGCCATGCTCGTCACTTATCCAGAACGGTGTAAAAATAGAAAAGGTCGAGTGAGCGCTGAAAATATTCTTTCATTAATCAATGAAAATGAAAGTGTACTGTTTGCAGACGAAATACCTGGCCTATCACCTACTGCTGATATAGATCTTATCGATAAATGGATCAAGGCATGCGCTTGACATCCAGGTCACAAGACACAAGCTTTTAGCCTGGGGGCCAGGTAAAAAGGTTTCAGACTGCACAAGGTTACCAGTATTTGGAGGCTATACTCAAAAAGTTAATGTACAGAGGGCACCTTTGTGTCTTGCATGACGGTTGATTCTTCTATTTGATAATCTGTGGGCAATAATGTAAATCTTAGATTGATATCACCAATTTCCATAATGTCACCTTCTTGTAATTTATATCTTCCAATTTTTTCATCATTAACAAATACACCGTTAAGTGAGTTTAGATCTATTAAAGTAAATTCATCTCCCTGGTTCCGATGAATTTCAGCATGACGCCTGGAGACCGAGCTGTCCCTTAATGTGATTTCGTTGTTTTTGCTGCGACCAATCCTACATGTAGTTCTTGTGATTGGATATGACGCCTTTGTCTCATCCTGAGTGATCAGAAAGGCATACGGTTTTACCTCCGGGAAATTGATTGTGTCTATCTGATTTTTATTTTGTCGCCTTAATGAAATAAAAAATGTGGCAATTGTCAGTATCATTAATATAAATAGCGCAACAGGGATGCCATACAACAGCAAACCTTCAAGAGGATCGGCTTTTTGCGGTTGTGAAACAATCTGAACGGGTGCCTTTACTGGGGCATCCCTTTTAACAGTGTCTTCTTTAATAACAGGCACTTGTTGAATAATGGTTGTTGAAGTCTGTATTACAGGCGGAGTAATAAACTCAACAGGTATACCTATAGCAGTCGTACCGATATCCGTTTCAAAGCTAATTATTATATTAATTTCGTTATTAACCTTATTATCAATTATTTCGCTCAAATCAATGTTGAACTTCCCTCCATTATCAAGACTGTTAAATGGTTGTTGTAAGAAATTACCGGGAATATCAAAATGATTATTGGCTTCTACATATATTCCTCCTGTTTCTTCACTGAGTCTTCTTAATGTTTGTAGTGAGACGGATTGAGCAACAGATCTTGGATAACCGATACTTGTTATAATAATTCCTGCTTTCTTTGCCGCATTAACAACATCATTATGAAAATAGGCCTTGTCTTCTGCCAGCCCGTCGGAGAAAAGGAAGATTGACTTTCTCGCAGCATCAACATCTCTGAAAAGAGTGATGGCTTCGAGCATATTCCTGTGCAATTCTGTTGTGCTACCGGTTGCCTTCAGTATCTTTGCTGCATTATTAATGACTGAAGTCTCTGAGCCAATAGGTGCTTCTAATTGTAATTCTTTATCAAAGCTAGCAAGTCCAAAACGATGATGATGACTGGACAATGATAGAATTGCCTTTATATGTTCAATATTTTTATCAATAACATTTTGTCGCGCGGGATCACTGGTATCGACCAGAAATAGCACCGCAGTGATAGCACCTGGCTTAGGATAGCTGTCTCCTTCTTCGACAGGAATGAAGGTATCCGCATATTCGGCTGATATGGAAAGAACATGTTCTGCAGTCCTGCTTCTATAATGACAGGATAGATCTTGCTTGTCCTTTGATTGCTTACATGTGACTGCCATATCTTCAGTTATCAGATTAGTCGCATAGACCTGTGTTATCGAAGCTAATAGAAACAGTTTCAATAAAATAAATTTCAAATATTTTATACTTTTCATAATGTTGACCTATTTTTCAGGAAACAATGGATCCGGGAGATCATAAAATTGTATATTTAGACTCTCCTTTCCTGTTTCTGGTGAATCAATTATTTCTTGCCTCATGGAGTCATCTTCCTCGTATTCTCCCAGTTGTGGTATGCCACGGTCAATCTTTGATTGTGCACTGATAATGTGTTCATGCAACAAATTTGAATATGGCAGCACGTAAGCCCTTGGTAAGACGGAAGAAGTGATATCCTCAATTTCTTTCAACCACAGATAAATGGCTCCTTCTTCCCCGGTTAATTTATCAGGTTGATGCACTTCTGATGAAAGTAATCTGAAATGTGATGGTAGATTTTGATCTGTTGGCCAGCCGAGTAATGGCGGAAATGAAAAGTAGGAGATTATATAAAAGGCAGAAGTAATAATTATCATGATTCCCTTAAGCTGCCATGACCATTTGGAGTACAAATTAACACTTAATAATAGAACTGCTATTAGTACATACGCGGCAACAAGGCCAGAAATTCCCAGTGTCATTGTCATATATTCCTCACTCTCTAATTCTTAAATATAGTTATGAACTAATAATCTATATTAAGTGTGATTAATAGCTAGTGATATGTTCCAGAGAGACCAATTGCTTTGGTATAAAATTCACCTTCGAAATTTTACCCTCTCTGCCTATATTAAATCGAAATGCGGTCTTTTCTGTGCCTACTTCCTCCATTTTGACAACCCCATAATAAACAATTTCCAGAGTTGGATTGACTTTGACCAGACGCACATTGACATCAACAGGATTGCCCGTTTCTGATGCGTAATAGTGCAGGTTCACGACATACTCTCCCCTAACGACACCTCGGATAGTGACCACTTCCTGATTCAGGGGGTTTTCTACTTTTTCGCCATTGATAGTGATTGTGTCATTGAGTTGTCCTCTGTCATCACGATCAAGATGTATTAAACCAGCTTCAGAATTTCTGAACCAAACTATTCTGCCATCAGGATCTTCGACCCAGGTATCAATATCATCAGGACTATTATCTTCCCAGGTGATTGTGATGATGTATTCTGCTTTGGGATCAATAATGCCGGTTTTGGCCTCAGGATTCATAAACATAATGGCGACCAGAAACAGGAATGTAAAACCAAGTAAGGCATTGAATAATAAATCAGTAAAAGGATCAGATCTAAATCGTTCTTTGGCTGACATGTGTTAATTTAGCCTGGGTAAAACGTACACGCGTGTGAGGTGTCTGATTGAAGCAATTAAATCATCTGAACTACGGTCAAGCATCTGATATTGTGTTGCCGCTAACATACTACACACTAGTCCAGTCAGTGTTGTATACAATGCTGTACCCATCCCGGAACTCATATAGCTGAGTATTTTCTGTATCGTCGTTATATCAAAATCGGTAATATTAGATACTGAGCCCAGCATTAAAATAAAACCAACAATCGTTCCTAATAGACCCATCTTGATCATGGCATCAGCTGTAAACCAGCCTATCTCATGAGGTGACTTAAGTTTTGATTCATAATATTCAATATGATCGGAACCAGTATTTCTGATATCAGGGTTATTTCTTTCGGTAATTGTTTTGTTTATCAGGTCATGAATGTATTCAGTTACCAGACAATCCGGTAGAAACAGGTCATTGCCAATTTTGACATTATCATCAGATATATCTAGTTTTAAATCCTTCCTTTTTACTATCATTAATTCAACTTTTTTTGCGTTGTTAATTTGTGATGAAATGTAAAAGACTCTCATCGCACAATGAATTGTTACACAAAAATATAACA
This sequence comes from uncultured Enterobacteriaceae bacterium, assembly GCA_964504725.1. GTDB lineage: Bacteria > Pseudomonadota > Gammaproteobacteria > Eutrophobiales > Eutrophobiaceae > SMWN01. The sequence goes on along the minus strand of CAZDFI010000033.1, from coordinate 7,919 downwards.
AGGATATGGCTACAGATATTCGACTTCGGTCTGTGGTAAACAGAAGATAAAGTACATCTTTTTGCCATGCAAGAACTAACAGGAAAAAGACGGCGCCTGTGAATATTAACCAGACAAGAAATAAATGATGTTCAAGTTTTTGCATTTTTACTCGCTTTTCTAAAATTTACAGGATAAATATAGTTAAGGTTATTTATTCAGTACCTACAGGTTCTCGATCATACACCAGCAGCCAGTCGTCAGCTGCGTAGTCGACAATTTCACGTATAAGGACATTCATTTTTTGCATGTATGTTTTTAGCGATTTATCCTTTATTTGTTCGGGCCACAACGGCGCCGTAATAATAATCCGGTCATCGCTTTGTCGGATAGTAATACGACCCGGACAATAATTTATCATATCAGGATCAAGATCTAGCATCTTCTTGGCATAGACAAGATTACAGTAAAGTAGCACTTCATATTCAGGAAAATCAGGATTATTCCTGTCTCTAATTGCCTTACCAATATGTAGATGGCTGGTTATTCGAAAATTGCGCTCAGTAATAGCGAAGATTGTATCGTCCAGAACTTCTTCAAAAGCTTTATCAGTCTCCAATTGATAGTAACGACCTTGGTTAAAAATTTTATCGACTTCACTAGAACAGCCTGATAGAAAAAAAAGAATAAGAAAAATAAAATAATTACCAGGGGAGACACATGCATTTTTCATTATTCGTTAATGATAACCCTTGTACCAATTCCGACATATTTCTTCAAATCATTAATATCATCATTTGTCATGGCAATACAGCCCTGCGTCCAGTTAACCTCATTATGGATTGCAAGTTTTTGATCAGTAGTATTACCTAGACCATGTATACCAATATAGCCTCCCAATTTGGTGTTCTGAGGGGGAGCATTGTTATTTTTGATTGCGGTCGTAATGTGTTTGAATTCAGTAGCACTGATAATTTTATTTTTATACCCATACCAGGCATCCAGCAGGTTAGGATAATCAAGTTGCATGAAATAGTAGAATTTGCTATTACCTTTGAAATTAATAATTCTGTACACACCTAGTGGCGTTTTTTCGTCCCCCAATTTTCTTTTAGCACCTTTCCCTCCCTTTCCGTAGGCAATATGGAATTGCTTAACAATCTGCTTACCATCCATGATGTTAAGTTTTTGTGAGGATCTGGAGATAACTAAATCGTAGCGGTCATCTACTGCTAAAACATTGTTGCATAGCAGCAATAAGAAGCTGGCGAGGAATAATTGATGATGTTTGTGAATGCGCACGATATTTTTACATACTCATATAGACAATCATTTTGCTATAAATTATTGACCGTATCTATTTTATCTGGAAAAGGTCAAATACGGTAACCAAAACAACATAAATTCTGCTAGAATCACACTAATGTCGCTGAGTCTCTATGTAGAGTCTCGGCTTTTTTATTGTCTGGAATAAGTATGATTGAAGT
>CAZDFI010000033.1:2306-6443 GCA_964504725.1 uncultured Enterobacteriaceae bacterium | reverse complement strand
TCTCAAACAATGTGTCAGGGCAATGTATATGGGACAGTCTGTGGTACAGGTGGATTTGAAGGATGACTGATCAAGATAGATATAGTTTTATTGCAATATTGTTGCACTGGGTGATGGCAATCCTGGTGATTACTTTATTTGGCCTGGGATGGTACATGGTAGATTTGCCTAAAGGCAGTGATGAGAGGAGCTGGTTTTTTGCCTTGCATAAATCAATTGGACTGACGATGGCCATATTAGTCTTGCTAAGACTTATATGGCGTCTAAAGCACGTACCACCAGCGTTGCCTGAATCCATCTCAAAATTTAAACAAAAACTGGCTGGATTAACCCATTGGTTGTTGTATGTTGCAATGTTCATACAACCCATATCAGGTTATATTTCCTCATCATTTAGCGGTTACAAAACAAAAATATGGGGTTTGGCTTTACCACATTGGGGTTGGAAATCACCCAACTTAAATGAAATTTTTACAGATATACACGTAGCTAGCTCAGTTACCTTATTGTGTCTAATCATAGTGCACTTAAGCGGTGTAATCTTTCATGTGGTTGAAGGTGACAAGAATATATTAAGAAGAATGCTGCCAGGCAGGAAATATAAAACAGAGAATAAATATCTAGAAATTAGATGAATACAAATAAAAAAGGGACCTTGCGGCCCCTTTTTTACAACATGTAATAATAATTACTTGTTGTTGATATACATTGTCACTTCGAAACCGAAGCGGATGTCACTGTATTCAGGTGTTTCCCATTTCATTATGTTTCTCCTAGATTTAGTTAAAATAAAGTACTACGTAAATATTTAAGTCTAAATTCCGGTCCTCACCGGGCGCCAAAATAAATCTGGCACACTAGAGATAGGGCAGGATCCATGCCAGTTTTGTAATATTTTTTTATTTCAATAAAAAACTATATAAAACAATATGTTATATTGAAGACAATGATTATTGATTATCCACTTTTCACTAAGTATTTAGACGAAGTCTAATTTATGGATAACAACAACCGGAAAAATTGGTTAATATGAACCAATTACATTTTTTCGTTAGCAAATCTTGATGAAAACAAATTACCTAAATTCATTACGAAAACTTCTATTTATTCAAGAAGTTGCTTTTTTGTTGCTGCTGGCCGTTACAGGTTTGTTAGGCGGATTGTCGGCTTATTTTTGGCAACAAAATTCAGAAGAATCAGTTCGATTAAATGAATTAAGTTACGTGACTGAGCAGATCCGCAGTGAATTATTTCGACAGATACAGGAAGCCATACGTGCCCGTCTACTTGAAGATGTAAGGTCTCTGGAATTGTATGGAGAATATTCACGTCGAATTGATAAAAATTTTAACAAACTTCGAAGTAGTGCAGTTTCAAGGGAAGAGGATACGGCTATTCAGGATCTGCATGTGTCCTACAGAGAAATTCAGAATGATATGAATACAATTTTTGCAGATCCCTACGCGCTTAGTTTACGGACTCGTATGAGGATACTGGATCCACGTTTTGCTGATCGGATGATAGGGCGGTTCGAAGGAAAATATAGAAGATTGAAATATATGTTGGAGGAAGAGCGTAATGCACTGAATCAAAAGTTAGAGATATGGTCTCAATACGCATCAGTCGTCATTACGATTCCTCTATTACTGGCATTTTTGCTGGTTATCTATGCGAGAACGACATTTCGTAAGGAATTCCTGACGCCAATATCCGAGATTATTGCGGGTGCCCGCTTGATTACAGTTGGTCATCTCGAAACCAAAATACAGGAAAAAGGTGTGGAAGAAGTGAAAGAATTGGCTGGAGCCATCAACAAAATGGCCGGTGATCTTCAAATTAGCCAGGTTGCATTGGTCGAGAGCGAAAAACAGGCAGCACTGGGTGCTTTAGTACCTGTTATTGCACACAATATACGCAATCCTTTAGCCAGCATCAGAGCAACAGCACAAATTCTGGATGATCCAGAAGACGAGGATGATCTGGAAGAGAGTAAACAAGCCATCATAGAAACGACGGATAGACTCAGTCGATGGGTGAATGCTTTGGTTTCCTATTTACATCCATTAAAGCCAAATTACAGACTTGTTCTTGCCAGTGAAATGCTTGATGCAACCATAAGCTTACTGAAACCGAAAATAGAAGAAAAACAGATTAATATAGATAAAGTTGGCTGGGAGAACGATTTAAGACTCAATGCAGATCCTGATTTAATGGAACAGGCCATTTATGCCCTGATGGCGAATGCAATTGATGCATCACCTCATAATTCAACGTTGACGATTGGACTGAGTAGAAATAATGCTGAGCTTGAATTATCTATCCATGATCAGGGTGCAGGCCTGCCTTTTGATCCAAAACCTAATCAGTTGATCCCTGGCCCAAGCACAAAAAACTTTGGTACTGGTCTGGGTATTCCTATCGCATTTAAAATTTGCCAGAAACACGCCTGGAATTTAAATTTCGATTCTTCAGGGAACAAAGGTACAAAAGTTATGATAACAGCACCCATCAGAGTGATTGAAGAGAGCGATGAACATGCATGAAATTGATCCAATGGTAACGTCAATGGAAGTTCCCGCAATGGACAAACAGATTCTTATTGTTGAAGATGAAATTGTATTCGCTAATGCTGTTAAAAAGCAGCTGTTGCGCGCGGGATACAATTGCGAAATAGCAGCTAATCTGAATACGGCCAGAGAAAAATTTGAGTCAATGATACCCGATTTGGTATTACTCGATATGCGATTGCCAGATGGTTCTGGCCTAAATTTTCTTGAAATGATAAAAAATGGGGAGAATTCGAATGCATCTGTAGTAGTAATGTCCGCCTATGGTGAACTGGAAGATGCCGTATCCGCGATGAAGATGGGTGCGTCGGATTACCTGAAAAAACCGGTAGATATGGACGAGCTACTGATTAATGTTGAAAAAGTACTTGATAAAAATGAACTGGAAACAAAATTAGTCTATTCAAGTAAACGTGAGCGTAATGCTTCTGAATCAGTAGAGTTTATTGGCGAATGTCCAGAAATAGCCTCCGTAAGAAAACAGATCGAGCAAATCAGTCGACTAACTTATGCATCCAACACAGTCCCGCCAACTGTGTTAATACTCGGTGAGACAGGTACGGGTAAAGATGTGGTGGCAAGATTATTACATGCAAGCGCATCACTTAATGACAAGCCTTTCGTCCAAGTGGATTGTGCTTCATTGCCAAAAGATCTTATTGATGCGGAATTATTTGGTCATGAAAAAGGTGCATTTACAAATGCTCATTCAGCGCGTACTGGCTTGATCGAAGCCGCCGAGGATGGTGCCTTATTTTTGGATGAAATAGGTGAGTTACCTTTGGATTTGCAATCCAAATTGCTAGCTGTGCTGGAAAGAAGGTTCATGCGCAGAGTAGGTACAACAAAGGAGTTACCAGTGCGCGCCTGGTTTATTGCCGCAACCAACAGACAGATTGAAACCCTGGTTGAGAAAGGAGAATTTAGATCAGATTTATACTATCGACTCAATGTATTGAGTATTGAAATCCCACCACTAAGAGCTCGTGGAAATGACATCATTATGTTAGCGAAATATTTCGCTGAACAAACATCAAGAAGATATGGATTTGAAAAAGCAACATTTCATCAGGAAGCAATGCAAACCATTACGGAATATACATGGCCAGGGAATGTTCGCGAGATGAAGCACTTATTAGAGAGAGCGGTGTTATTAAATAATGGCGGTGAACTTTCATCTAGCGCACTTGGTTTAACAAATCGAACCCTGTCAGGTAGTACAGAGAAATCAACTGGAAATGATTCAAAATTTGAGGATATGAGTCTGGAATCGGCGGAGTTTACGTTGATTAAACAAGCCCTGGAGAGAGCAAATGGCAATGTATCAAAGGCAGCAAGAGATCTGAAGATCACACGCATGGCACTCAGATATAGAATGGGAAAGTACAACCTGGACTAAAATGATCTATCTTATTAACAATAGTCAACAGATAAAGTTAGAAACAAACGGGAGATAGAAGATGGCAAAAGTTGATATGAACACGAGTCTGAATGTCACAGCGGATGAAGTCTGGAAGCTGATCGGGGGGTTCAACGCTCTACCGGACTGGCATCCAGCAATTGAGAAAAG
>CAZDFI010000033.1:0-2296 GCA_964504725.1 uncultured Enterobacteriaceae bacterium | reverse complement strand
TGTAGAAAAACTGGTGCGACTTGATGACAATGAACGAGTATATAGCTACTCAATTATAGATAGCCCCTTGCCTGTCTCAAATTATACCGCAACCATTTGTGTTAAGGACGAAGGCGAAGGAAAGACAACGGTAGAATGGTCGAGTGAATTTGAAGCAAAAGGTGCAGCAGAAAATGAAGCGATGGATGTTATTGCGGGTATTTATCAGACTGGATTTGATAACCTGAAAAAGATATTTTCATAATATTTAGAGAAAAAGGGGCCTCTTGTTTAAGAGACCCCTGAATTATTCTTAATGGAGTTTCATCCTTGGTTTGGCCTTCCGCGTAAAGAGATTGGCCAAAGTCGTCAATCCCATTCTGATAGGTCCATGCAGGGCCATCTGGTGCATCTTGTACAGGGATATGTAAACAAGACGTGCAACGACTCCTTCAATCATGATAGAGCCCGATAATTTTGAAAGATTGCCCATTAAACTACCCACTGTCGTGTAACTACTAATATTCACTAGAGAGCCATAGTCGACATATTTATATTCTGGAAGAGAAACATCTCCCTCCAGGCGCTTGCGCATCGTTTTAACCAGCAACGTGGCCTGTTGATTTGCAGCCTGGGCTCTTGGAGGGACAGTGATAAGATCACCCTCCGGATCCGAGGGGTTCACCATGGGGCAGGCAGCACAGTCGCCAAATGCGAAAATATTATCATCCTGCGTTGTCTGTAATGTTGCTTTTACAACGAGTTGGTTAATACGGTTTGTTTCAAGTCCATCAATCTCCTTGAGAAAATCAGGTGCCTTAATGCCGGCAGCCCAGATCTTGATTTTTGCTGGAATAAATTTACCATTTTCCGTTTTGAAACCATCGATCATTGCCTCAGTGATTCGTGTATTTGTACAGGTTTCGACATTGAGTTTTTCCAGTGCCTTGCGAGCTTTTTCAGACAATCTGGGGGGCAAGGCCGGAAGGATACGTTCTGAAGCTTCGACAATGGTGATCTTCACATCAGTATCTGGTTTCACCTGATCGAGACCAAATTCAGCAAGCTGTTGTGCTGACTCATGCAATTCTGCAGATAGTTCAACACCAGTCGCACCTGCACCTGCAATGGCAATATGTAATTGTCCATCGCGCAGCGGTCCATTTTGTGCGTGAGCGGTGTAAAAACTCCTGAATAAATACTGATGGAAATGATCGGCTTCATTACGCGTATCCAAAAACATACAGTGTTCTCGAATGCCCGGTATACCAAAATCATTTGTTGTGCTGCCAACAGCCATTACTAAAGTATCGTAATGGAATGTTCGGCGTGGAATATATTCATTGCCTTCATCATCTAAAGTAGGTGCCAGGCTGACTTCCTGCTTTTTACGATCCAGTCGATCCATCCTTCCCAGTCGAAAACGGAAATGGTGCCAGTGACTCTGTCCGAGATAACCCACTTCATCTTCATAGGAGTTGAGTGATCCTGCGGCAACTTCATGTAAGAGTGGCTTCCATAAATGTGTCAAAGTACTGTCAATTAATGTGATAGCGGCTTTTTTCTTTTTACCCAGCTTGTTTCCAAGGGCTGTGGCCAGTTCTAGTCCGCCTGCACCACCACCGACGACAATAATATGATGAAGATCTTTATCTGTGCTCATTAAATAATCATTCCAGTAAATTTCCGAATAGGTCTAAAGGGGCGATATAATAGCGTTTATTAAGTCACAGACATAACGAATAGAATCAAATAACAGGGTGGAATAGAAAATGGATGAAAAAACACAAATTGAACTGGAAGCAGCGGCTTTCAGACACCTGATAGGATTTCTTCAGGAAAAAACAGAGGTACAGAATATTGATCTCATGAATCTAGCCGGGTTTTGTAGAAATTGCCTGTCAAAGTGGTATTTGGCGGCTGCAGAAGAGCGAGGGATAACACTGGATTATGAGGAAGCCAGGGAGATTATTTACGGTATGCCATATTCGGAGTGGAAGGATAGATATCAAAAATAAGCCAGGCAGATTGAATACTAAATACTGATTGCTTAATTCACATAAATTTTGCTTAGCCTTTTAAAATATGGGCAGTAAGGCAGTAAAGCCAGATCGTTTATTCGTCCAGACGTTGGAACAGCATAGAAAGTGCAGGCGCTTTCTTTGTGAAAATTCTGACCAGTTTAAATCCATAATTATCAAATAACAGTGCCATATTAGACTGGTTGAACCACTGTATATGTGCTGGTGGACAAATATCTCCCCACGATGACATATCTTCCGGGACGCTTTTATGTCCTGCATCAGGCGTAGCCAGG